>DXBN01000096.1 GCA_019116505.1 Candidatus Enterococcus avicola
TATGCAGTATATTGGCTTTCCTTTAGCAGGCGACCCTGTTTATGGACCAAGAAAAACGTTGCCGGGCAACGGTCAATACTTACATGCGAAGTTATTAGGGTTTAAACACCCGACAACCGATAAGGAAATGCTTTTTGAAGTAGAAATGCCAGAAAGTTTCCGAAAAACTTTAGAAAATTTAAGAAAATAAATTGCTTTTTGAGGCAATTAAGTGTATAGTTAGCTCAGTTAAAAAATAAATAACGACCTTTAAGTGTAGTCCCGTGAGGCTAAGAAGGCAGAGAGTATACAGATGACGCTTGTTTGCGAACAAGGCTGCTTTGTATCATTTTATAAATAGCTATGGTTATTTTTGTATAGCCGTATTCTGATGAAATGTTCACTCCTACCTAATAACGGGTAGGAGTTTTTTTATTGCAAAAAAAAGGAGGATGCAACATGATTGAAAAAGAAGTCGTCGATGCGTTGACGATGAAACGAGCAATTACACGAATTACTTATGAAATTATTGAA
Organism: Candidatus Enterococcus avicola; assembly: GCA_019116505.1. GTDB lineage: Bacteria > Bacillota > Bacilli > Lactobacillales > Enterococcaceae > Enterococcus_I > Enterococcus_I eurekensis. The sequence goes on from DXBN01000096.1 coordinate 514, forward strand.
CGGTATCAAGAAATTGAAAATGTTGTTTTAATTGGGATTAAGACACGTGGGATTTTTATTGCTGAAAGAATTGCTCAACGCTTAAAAGAATTAGAGAATATAGAAGTACCCGTAGGTGAATTAGACATTACGCTATACCGTGATGATAAATCAGTCGAATTAGAAGAAGCCAAACTACATGACTCAGCGATTCCAGTTTCATTAGAAGGCAAAGAAGTGATCTTAATTGATGATGTACTCTTCACTGGACGAACCATTCGTGCAGCACTCGATGCGGTAATGGACTTTGGGCGACCAAAACGAATTGGTCTGGCTGTTTTAGTTGATCGAGGGCATCGTGAATTGCCTGTTCGACCAGACTTTGTTGGAAAAAATATTCCCACAGCATTAACCGAAGAAATCGTCGTTGAAATGGAAGAATACGATGGAAAAGACCGAATTATGTTGTATAAAGAAGGGTAGGAAGTCAAATGAAAGATATATTTAGAAATCCAGACGCAATTTTAGATATTAGTGATAAACCAAAGATGCTCCCGTGGCTAGGTTTAAGTTTACAACATTTATTTACCATGTTCGGTGCAACAGTTCTTGTGCCACGTTTAGTCGGAATTGATCCAGGGATTGCTCTAGTTAGTTCAGGTTTTGGAACAATTGTTTACTTATTTATCACAAAAGGAAAAATTCCTGCTTATCTTGGAAGTAGTTTTGCTTTTATTGCCGCGATGCAGATGTTGATGAAGGGGCAAGGTCAAGGTTATCCTGCAATCGCGCAAGGTGCGATGACTACGGGTCTCGTTTATCTAATCGTCGCTTTAATCGTTAAGAAAATTGGTTCTGCTTGGTTGGATAAAGTTTTACCACCAATCGTTGTTGGTCCAGTAGTTATGGTAATCGGTCTAGGTTTAGCGGCTAATGCGGCCAACAGCGCGATGTATAACCCTGCTGGTGATTATGACTTCAGATATGTCTTTGTGGCTTTAGTAACGCTAGCCTTAACGATTTTCTTCAATATGTGGTTCAAAGGTTTCTTGGGCTTAATCCCAATTTTACTAGGAATTGTAAGTGGCTATATCGTTGCCTTACTGACAGGAATTGTGGATACGAGTATTATTGCAAATGCTAGTTGGTTCTCAATGCCAGAATTTCAAATGCCTTTTGTTCAATACCAACCGACGTTACAAATTGGTGCAATCGTCACAATGGCCCCAATCGCTTTTGTCACAATGACTGAACATATCGGTCATTTAATGGTACTAAACAAACTGACGAAACGTAATTTCTTTGAAAATCCAGGTTTAAGCAAAACTTTGGCTGGCGACGGGGCAGCTCAAATTGTCGCAGGTTTAATTGGTGGACCACCGACAACCAGTTACGGTGAAAATATTGGTGTCTTAGCCATTACACGCGTCCACAGTGTTTTCGTAATTGCTGGAGCAGCCGTTTTCGCAGTGGCATTGGGATTTGTCGGTAAAATGAGCGCTTTAATTCTAAGTATTCCAAATCCGGTTATTTCAGGCATTAGCTTCGTATTATTCGGTGTCATCGCGGCAAGTGGGTTGAAAATTTTAATTGAGAACAAAATTGATTTAGATAAGAAAAAGAATCTGTTAATTGCATCGGTCATTCTAGTCGTTGGTATCGGTGGCTTAGTTTTAGAAGTTGGAACATTTACTTTATCGGCAATGGCTTTAGCGACGGTTTTAGGTATCTTCTTAAATCTGATCTTACCAGAAACATCTCGTAGCGAAGAGAGCTAACTAGGAGGAAAAAGCATGATTATTCAATCAGAGCGTATTAGTTTAAAACATTTATTGTCAGTTGAAGCATTATCCGACTTAGAAGTCATGGGCTTAATCCATCGGGGGCAGGAGTTCAAAAAAGGCGCAAAATGGAATCCAGAAAAAGAACAATATTTTGCAACGAACTTATTTTTTGAAAATAGTACTCGAACACATAAAAGCTTTGAAGTTGCCGAAAGAAAATTAGGAATCGAAACGATTGAATTTGAAGAATCAAAAAGTTCTGTACAAAAAGGGGAAACACTATATGACACGGTTTTAACCATGTCCGCAATCGGGGTCGACGTGGCAGTTATTCGTCATGGAGATGAGCATTATTATGATGAATTAATTGAAAGCCGAACGATTCAATGCGGGATTATTAATGGTGGTGACGGTAGTGGTCAACATCCAACACAATGTTTACTTGATTTAATGACCATTTATGAAGAATTTGGTACCTTTGAGAATTTGAAGGTCGCAATTGTCGGGGATATCACGCATTCACGTGTGGCAAAGTCAAATATGCAAATGTTAAAACGATTAGGTGCAAAAGTTTTCTTTTCAGGTCCTTATGAATGGTATACCGAAGAATTTGAAGTCTATGGTCATTACTTACCTTTAGATGAATTAGTTGAAGAAGTTGACGTGATGATGATGTTACGTGTTCAACATGAACGCCACGATGGCGAAGAGAGTTTTTCAAAAGAAGAGTATCATCAAAAATTTGGTTTGACAGAAGAACGGGCAGAACGTATGAAAAAACACGCAATCATCATGCATCCAGCACCTGTTAACCGTGATGTTGAATTAGCAGATTCACTTGTTGAGGCAATGCAATCACGAATTATCACACAAATGTCAAACGGTGTTTATATGCGTATGGCTATTTTAGAAGCCGTGTTGACAGGAAGATCATAGGAGGAAGTAATAATGAGTACATTAATTAAAAATGGTAGAATCGTTTCTCACGATAATGAATTGACGAAAGTTGATGTTTGGATTAAAGAAGGAAAAATTCATGCAATTGGTGAAGCTTTCAATGAAAGTGATTTTGAAACAGTTTTTGACGCAAAAGGTCAATTAGTTACACCAGGTTTAGTTGATGTTCATGTCCACTTTAGAGAACCAGGATTTACGTATAAAGAAACAATCGAAACAGGGAGCAAAGCAGCCGCAAGAGGCGGTTTTACGACAGTTTGCGCAATGCCCAACTTAAATCCAGTACCTGATACAGTTGAGAAATTTGAACAAGTGCAAGCAATTATTGATCGCGATGCGGTTGTAAAGGTATTACAATATGCACCAATTACGGAAGAGCTAAGAAGTGAACGTTTAGTTGATTTTGCGGGCTTAAAAAAAGCGGGCGCCTTTGCTTATACAAATGATGGTGTTGGTGTTCAGACGGCTGGTGCGATGTACTTAGCGATGAAAGAAGCTGCAAAAAATAATATGGCGATTGTTGCACATACTGAAGATGAATCATTACTATTTGATGGTGTGATGCATGCGGGTAAACGTTCGGAAGAATTAGGCTTACCAGGAATTATTAGTGCAACGGAATCTTCCCAAATTGCTCGAGATTTACTTTTAGCAGAAGAAACGGGTGTTCATTATCATGTTTGTCACGTTTCAAGTAAAGAAAGTGTTCGCGTGATTCGTGAAGCAAAACGTGCAGGGATTCATGTAACGTGTGAAGTTTGTCCCCATCACTTAGTTTTAGTCGATGAAGATATTCCAGAAGATAACGGTTATTGGAAAATGAACCCACCATTACGTGGCAACGAAGACCAAAAAGCATTAATCGAAGGTTTATTAGATGGTACGATTGATTGTATTGCAACCGATCATGCGCCACATAGTCATGAAGAGAAAAATCAAAGTTTTGTCGATTCACCATTTGGAATTGTCGGATCAGAATATGCTTTCCAAATGATTTATACACACTTTGTTAAAACAGGTATTTTTACATTAGAGCAAGTCGTTGATTGGATGGCGATTAAACCAGCAGCTATTTTTGGGTTAGAAGTCGGACGGCTAACTATCGGCGGTCCTGCTGATTTAGCAATTTTTGATTTAGAAACAGAATATGTCGTAGATGACCATCAATTCCTATCAAAAAGTATTAATACACCTTTTGTAGGATGGAAATTATATGGAGATACAATCCTCACTCTAGTAGATGGGGAAATCGCTTGGAAAAAGGCAGGGGAATAGGATGAAACGTTGGCTAATTTTAGAAGATGGTACTTATTTTGAAGGTACTGGCTTCGGAGCAGAATCAAATGTTTTTGGAGAAATTATTTTTACAACAGGTATGACTGGTTATCAAGAAACCATCACCAATCAAAGTGCCAATGGGCAAATCATTACTTTTACTTATCCAGTAATTGGTAATGCAGGGATTAATCGTGATGATTTTGAATCACTTTCTCCAACATGTAAAGGAATTGTCGTTAAAGAGCATGCACGACTAGCGAGCAATTGGCGTAGTCAAATGACACTTGATGAATTTTTAAAACGTAAAGGCATTCCGGGGATTTCAGGGATTGATACGCGGGCATTAACACGTAAAATTCGTGAATACGGAACAATGAAAGCAAGTATTGTTGATGCAGGAGATACCTTCTCGCATGCTTACGATCAATTAAAAGCCGCTGTTTTACCAACGAATCAAGTCGAGCAAGTTTCTACAACAAAACCTTACCCTAATCCAGGCGTTGGTCGCAATGTTGCGATTTTGGATTTTGGCTTAAAACATAGTACGATGCGTGAATTAGTCAAGCGTCAATGTAACTTAACGGTATTACCTTATACCACATCAGCAGAAGAGATTTTATCGATTAATCCTGATGGTGTACTTTTAACTAACGGACCGGGCAATCCAAAAAGTTTACCAAATGTCTTAAAAACGATTCAAGAACTTCAAGATAAAGTGCCTGTTTTTGGGATTGCCTTAGGTCACCAATTATTAGCACTTGCCAATCAAGCAGATACGGTAAAAATGAAATTTGGACACCATGGGAATCATCCAGTTCGTCATTTAGAAACAAATAAAGTTCATTTTAGTGCTCAAAGCCATGGTTATGTCGTTGATCGTGAAAGTATTGAAAAGACTGATTTAGTCGTGACTTATGAAGAAATCAACGATAAAACGGTAGAAGGAATCAAACATACTAAATATCCAGCGATGGGCGTACAATTCCAACCGGACGCCTCACCTGGAACACACGATGC
>DXBN01000097.1 GCA_019116505.1 Candidatus Enterococcus avicola
GGAAGTATTGATTGATAAGGACAACCGGATCAATGAAAAAATTGTTCCAAGTGACAAGAAGTATTGGATTAAAAGACCATCTGAGCGAGAGTTTGATGATTGTTGTAATGAGTTTTGGAATGTATCAGCTTATGTAGCAAAAGGCTTATTTAGAAAAGAGCTATTCTATGCGTTGGATCACATCAATCAAATTCTTCGTCCTGAACTATTACGGATGATGTCATGGGAAGTTGGTATAAGACAAGGATTTAATTTTAGTGTAGGGAAGAACTATAAATTTATTGGTAATTATATTTCTGAAGCTGAGTTAGAAAAAATAATCAATACCTTTTCACAATCTGGTTACAAAGATTCTTGGGAATCCTTTGGGTTATGTTGTGAATTATTTAGAACTTATTCTAAAAAGGTTGCATCCTCATTTGATTATAAATACCCTGAGTACGATGAAAAAATGACAAATTTTGTTCTAGAAGTTTATGCTAAACTAGGTGAAAAGTAACCTAATTCAACACAAGTCTGCTATTAAGCTAACGGGCGCGTTTGTTGGAAGATGAAAGACTAAGAAGGGTGGCATTTGCTACTCTTTTTTTATTTGCATTAATTAAAGTTACTTAAACTATTGAATAAAAGTTACTTAAATGATACAATAAAGGTAACTTAAAGTGAGGGGTGTTAATTTATGTTTGTTTTACGTGGTTTGGATGGGAAAATCGTGACAAGTACGGAATGGGGAAAGGAAGAAAAAGAGGAACAATATGAAACATATGAGCAAGCGCAGCACGCGCTTCAAGAAATTGAAAAGAGTTTGCCGAAAGGAATGTTTCGGATTGTGGCGCTAGATTGCGAGCGTTGCGGGGGAAATAATGACGTGACGGTTTTTCACGTGAATGATGAACCAAAAGCATTTTGCCAAAATTGCCGTGTTGATCTGTTTGCAAGAAAAAATCCCGTTGGGCGTCCATCTGTCGGTATCACAAAAAAAGTTTCTCTTACCCTTCCTGAAAATGAATGGACATGGTTTGAAGAAAAAGCGAATGGAAATCGTTCGCAGTTCCTTCGTCATTTAGTTTGGGAAGCACAGTCTCCAGAAAATGAATGGAACAATTATGCCTGTCTTGGTTATGCAATTGCAGGGGCGAAAAAACTTGGTTATGACGAGGAGAAAATACAGGAATTAGTTCGTGCAATTTATGGCGAGTTTGATTGGAAATCTGTTCCCGTGGCTGAAAAAATTTATACAGAATCGGACTATTAATTTATTAAATTTGAACCGTTGCCTAAAAGGGTAAAGGTTCATTTTTAATTTGTGTTACTGGTCCCTGACGATAGAGGGAAAGGCTTGGCATTCGTCAACGGTAAATGTCTGACTGACCACCGGGAAGGAATTTAAGGAGTTGACGAATTTCGCCAAACCCGAACCCTCTTGGCACTGAAACAAACCCACGTTTGTTTCTGCCTACCGGCGAGGGAGCCCCCTCAAAAAGTGAGGGGGTTGGGGGAGCTTTTTGGAGGGGGTCAAGGGAGAACTTCTCCCTTGTGGGTTTGGGCAAAGCCCAAGGTCTAAGCCTCGCAGAGCGCACATATTGGCAAGGGAACAACGGAGTTCCCAATGCCAATATGCTAGTGCGTTCTCTAATTGGCACTTTCATGTTCCAATTCACCCCTTTTTCCTGTACCATAAACGGTACATAGAAAAGGGGTGTTTTCATGGCTAAAGCCATTCTTCGGGTCAGCGGAATTAAAACGACTGGTGACTTGCGAGGTATCGGAAAACACAATGTCGACAGAATTTCAGAAACAAATTCGGACATTGATCGTGAACGTTCCCACGAAAATATCACGTTGAAAAGTTGCGGTGGAAATTACAATTTCATGTTTGAAGAAGTCACCAGTGATTTAAAAAAACAGCATGATGAGCAAATGAAAACGACTCGAAAAAGTCGACAGAAATCTTTTCACAATAAAATAAACGATGATAAATCGGACGTGGCCTGTGAATTTTTATTGAGTGCCAGTCCCGAATATTTTGAAGGAAAATCAAAAGGTGAAATTGAAAACTGGGCAAAAACTTCGCTTGATTTTATTACAGAAAAAATCGGGATTGAAGAAAAAAATGTGCTTCATGCAGTTGTTCATATGGACGAGAAGACTCCACATCTGCACGTGGTGGCTGTTCCACTCGTTAAAAAATATGATGGGCGAAGAAAAGAAGATGTGCTGACGATTAGTCGAAAGCATTTTATAAAAAATCGTGAGGAAATGGCACAAGTTCAAACAGATTACGTGGACCATCTAAAAGAAAACGGGATCGACCTGGAGCGTGGACAGGAAAAATCGGGTGCAAAACATTTGGACGTAACCCGTTATAAGCTTCAAGAAACCCAAAAAGATTTAAAAGAACTTGAAGTGAATTTAGGTGCAAAGGAAAAGGATTTACTAGAAAAAAATCAGCAACTGGCATCGATTGACCAAAAAGTTAAAATGAATCTTGAAGCGGTTCCCGATCGGAATTTCAGATTTAAAAAAGATTTGCCGAAAGAAATTAAGACCGAAGTCAAACCTAAAATGATAGGGAAACCTGAAATTATTAAGACCGAAACCGAAAATACCGTTTTCTCTCCTAAACAATTAAAAAGCATGGAGAACCAAATAAACGCAGCAGTGACCATAAAAAAAGACTACGAGCGTTTGCAGACTACGGATCTTGTGAAAGAAAATCAAAATCTAAGACGGTATGCGATTGATTCAGTTTCTGAAAATAAGCAGTTGAAGAGTGAAATTGTAAAGCTGAAAACCCAAAATAACGAATTGCGTTCAGAGGTAAGCCGTTTAAAAGACCATATAAGCGATTTAAAGCATGAAATCGGTTCGATATACAAAACCACCAAAGAATACTTTCAAGCCCGTACAAGCGATTTTAAGAGGCATGTGAGGGATTTTGTAAGTAAAGTATCGGAGAAAGAGCCACAAGGCCATTTTGAGCAGTTGCACAAGCGTGAGCGACGTCGTGAGCAGGATCGTGGAATGGAAAGATAAAAAGCACCCGAAGGGGTGCTTTTTTGGTGTTGATTTTAGTGTTTTGAGCGAAGTGAAAAACATGCTCTTTCTTATCTTGATATAAGGGTAACATCTTCGATTTGCCCTGAACGGTCTTGAGCCCTTGATATATATGGCTTGAACGCAAAAAAACTTGCAAATTTTTCCCTAGTATTCTATGATTTTAGTAACCACACTAAAAATCGAATAGAAAAAGGGGATGAATGCAAGTTTTTGAGTGCCATGATTGGCGTTTATTAACTTAAGTTATATGACTCAATATAAAACAAAATCCAAAAAGAATCAAGATATTATGGTCAAGTCCACGAAGAAAAAACGTAAAAATGGTGTATTAGCTTACTTTATGGAAAAGCTAGTTTCTGAGAATGTGGTTACAGAAAACACTTTACGACTCATAAAGGAGTGCAATACGTTCATGATGATGGTTGCTGATAAAAGTCTGGAAAAGAAAAAACAGCATAAAGGCAATACGTGTAAAAATCGTTTCTGTCCCATCTGTGCATGGAAGAAATCTAGAAAAGATGCGTTAGCTTTGTCTGTGATGATGGCTTACTTAAAGCAAGAGGAAAATAAAGAGTTTATCTTTGTGACATTGACAGCGCCAAACGTGCCAGCCGATGAATTGGAAAGAGAGATTAAAGACTATAATCACTCGTTCAAAAAGTTGATGGAACGTAAAGAAGTTAAGAAGATTGCAAAGGGCTACGTTAGAAAACTAGAAGTCACATATAACGAAGATCGTGATGATTATCACCCACATTTTCATGTGTTGATTGCAGTAAATAAAAGTTATTTTACTGATAAAGATTATTATATTTCTCGGGATCGGTGGCTTAAACTGTGGCAAGAGGTCACAAAAAATCCACTCATTACACAAGTTGATGTGCGGAAAGTTCGCAACGGTCGAGATGACAAAGTTTATGAGATTGCGAAATACTCGGCAAAAGATAGCGATTATTTAATTAGCCAAGAAGTCTTTGAGGTGTTTTATAAAGCTTTGAAAGGTAAGAGATTAATTGTTTTTTCTGGGCTATTTAAAGATGCTATGACCAAATTCAAAAACGGCGAACTTGACGGCTATAAAGAAAAAGATGTGACAAAATATGTCTATACCATCATGTATAATTGGGGTGGTAAAAAGTACATTGAATTAGAAAAACGGTATTTGACCGATGAGGAACTGGAAGAAATTAATGGGAAATTGATTGATGAAAAAGAGGTAGATTAAGATACAATAGATTTCAGCAAACGGGCCATTATATGGAATAACTTATTGTGAAAATAATGTGGAATTGTAAAAATAATTGGAGTTAAGTTAAAAGGCTCGTAATGCAGTAATTTTAAGTTGGAAAGGGGGCTTTAAATGCGTAAAGAAAAGGAGATGATAAACCTTTTTGAATATATTGTTATGAATGATGATGGCATCAGATTATCAGTTCTTGAGGGGTCTAGAACAAACAAAAACATTACGAAAGATTATTTCCAAGATTATGATATTTCCTTTTTTGTAACAGATATAGATTCTTATAAGAAAGATGATTGTTGGCTCGAAGTGTTTGGTGACCTAACTTTTATGCAAAAACCTGAAGATATGGAGCTATTTCCATCAGAGTTAGGTAATTGGTTCAGCTATATCATGTATTTTAATGATGGCGTTAAGATT
>DXBN01000098.1 GCA_019116505.1 Candidatus Enterococcus avicola
CAGCCTTCCCTCTCTGATCAACCAGTTAAAGGAATTTCGTTCCGAACGGACGTTGAGAAGCTTTGAATTGAAATTCCAAAAATATGATTTAGTCATTTTAGATGAACTTGGTCATATTTCGTTCGATAAGGAGGGGGCTGAACTTTTATTCTCGCACTTATCCCTACGTTCAAACGGCCTGTCCACCATTATCACGACGAATCTGTCATTCGATCGTTGGAATGAGGTCTTTCATGATCCCGTATTAACGGCAGCCTTAACCGATCGGTTAACCCACAGAGCCTATTTATTGAATATGGTGGGTGATTCATATCGGCTGAAAGAAACGTTAGAACTAACAAAAATGTAATGCGAGGTGGCTCAGTTTTCAATTGATAAGTGGCTCACTTTTGAATTGACAAATACATAAACTAAAGGGATGAAAGCCAATCGTATCAAGACGCTGATCTTCTAAATAATAAATTAAAAAATCTTTCCCATTATAATACGGCATCGGATCGCCCACAAAACTTTCGGGTGAACGAGGATAAAGTGCCGTAATCGTCGACTTCTCAGACTTCATTAATTGCATGCCTCCTAATAATAGCGGTACGATTAATAACAACAGCAGATATTTCTTATTTTTCATTTTTTCATTCTCTCCTTACTAAAAATGTGCCGTAACTTTCGTAAGTTACAGCACATTTTACTTATCATGATATTTTAAACAAAAATCAGCTTCAAGAAATCAATTCACGGACGTCACTTTTTTAGTTGTTTTCCCCTCACCAAAATAAACAGGGATTACCGTTCGATTCGCTACCGTCTCCCCTTTAATGACTTCCAACAAAAGGTTGACTGCGGCTTCTGCCATCGCTTCAATCGGTTGAACGATGGTTGAGACAAGATAAGGGGAGTGTCTCGTGATTCTCTGACCATCAAAGCCAATCACTTGGACGTCTTCTGGGACAGCTTTTCCCATTTGCTCTAACACATCGCAAACCGTTATTGCCATCGAGTCATTAACGGTAAAGATCCCATCAATATCAGGATTTTCCGTTAAGAAGGCCACAATTTTTTTATTTAAGTGTTCTAACGGTTCTAGCATATCCAAAATGACGACTTCTTGTCCTAGTTGATTGCATTCAATTTCAAAATACTTCCGACGATTCTTTGTTTCATTCGGAATTTCTTGGTAGCCCCCAATAAAGGCGACTTTTTTACAGCCGAGTTCTTGCAATTTTTGGGCAGCTAGACGTCCACCGCTGATATTATCCGCAGTGACATAAATGACATCTTCCGTAAAATAACGATCGATACTCACAAAAGGTAAATTACTTGAGATATATTCATCAATATCGGAATAGGTAATCCCAATAATGCCATCTACCTTATTTTGCGTCACCATTTGCACATATTCTCTCTCTTTATCGACCGCACCATCTGAGTTACATAAATACATCTTATAATGATTCTTTTCGAGTGCTGTCTCTACATGAAAGGCAAATTCAGAAAAAAATGGATTCCAGACACTCGGAATAATTAAAGCGACCGTAAAGGTTTGATTCATTTTTAAACCCCGAGCATAAAAATTGGGTTGATAATTCAGTTCCTTAATTGCCGCTTCGACTTTTGCTCGAGTGGAAACTTTTACCGATCCGTTATTTAATACCCGAGAAACGGTTCCAACACCTACACCCGCCAGTTTAGCGACATCTTTCATTGTTGCCTTCATTTCACCGACTCCTCACAATCTCTCTATTAATTCAGTATAATTGAGAGGATGAAAAATTACTAGCTGTTTCAGTTGTTCTACGCCTTAATACTCGCCGTTTCAAAAGAACCAATCATGGTTTTTCCTTCAGATTGGAAGACTAAATCGCTCCCTTTTTCAATTTCATAGAAAGTGGCACTGATGACTTCTAGTCCATTCACAAAAATTTCAATGGAATTGGTATCACGGAAAATTTCTAAAATGAGTTGTTGATTGACCAATTCTACTGGGAATTGTCGCGTATCAACCGGTTGTTTTTCAGCACCTTTGAGTTCATACCCAAAGTTTTTCCGACTGAAAGTAAAGGTCGACGATTCCGTCTCATAGTTCAAACTCAAGTACTGTGCTGCTTGTTTCGCAAATTGAACAGAAAATTGACTCGCTTCAGATAAGTCAGCAACAATTTGCATGTACGTATTATCTTTAATTAAGTGACGGAAAATAACGGACTGTGAACCAACTTCTAGATTCTCAATACCATGCTCGTATTCTAACTGACTATAGACTTCAGAGACAGGGCGTTGAATCAAGCGATTATTGCGGACCCGTAATTCTCTAGGTAACGTCATACTACCAGCCCATTGATGACCCAAATCATGAGTAGGAAACGTGCGATCCCACATTTGCATCCACGCAATCACGATGCGACGATTCTTATCATCAAGCAAACTTTGTGGTGCATAATAATCCATGCCAAAATCCATCTCATGGAAGTTTTCAACGGTTAATTTCCCAGTTTCCCAGTCCATTTGACCAATACAAGCCATCGTCGAACTAATATTATGATACTCGTGTCCTTGTCGCTTAATTTGAATCGGAGACATAATCAAGACATCCTTACCATCGAGTGTAAAGAAATCAGGACATTCCCACATGATACCTTGTTCTTTTGTTCCTTCTAATAAGACTGAAAAGAAAGTCCATTCGTTTAAATCCTCCGATGAAAAAAGAACAATTTTCCCGCGATGATCATGAGTTTTCGTCGCGACCACACTATAATAGGTGCCTTCATGTTGGAACACTTTTGGATCGCGGAAATCATGAATGCTACCTTCAGCGCCTAACAATTCCGCTCCAATCACGGGATTACTCGCTAGTTTCTCAAAGTTAATCCCATCATCGGAAACCGCAATACATTGCGTTTGCGTGACAACATCATTTTCAACCACATGCCCGGTGTACATTAAATAGAGACGACCGTCTTTTTCAATCGCACTTCCTGAGAAACAACCATCTTTGTCATACCACTCATCTGGTGCCAGTGCGACAGGTAACTCTTCCCAATGAATTAAATCTTTGGATTTCGCATGGCCCCAATGCATCGGACCCCACTGACTGTTGTAAGGATAAAATTGATAAAACAAATGATATTCTCCTTGATAATACACAAAGCCATTTGGATCATTTAACCATCCGACCGGTGCTGAAACATGATACGTTGGACGATATAAGGGATTCACATTCCCTTTATTTTCTTGAATATAGTGATTTGCTCGCTCTAATGTTAATTTTTCCTCTGTTAACAATTATTTGGCTCCTTCCACAAAGGTGTCATACCCTGCTTGTTTAATTTCTAACCATTCGTTGATTCCAACACGTTCTAATTCCGCTAAATACTCATCCCACTCTTCGTCAATCTTGCCGTTGGTAATCCATTCCGCACGTTTACGATAAATATAATCCCACATATCGGTTTCGATTTTCGCTAGACGATCTGTTTGATCTTTTTCTAAGAAGACTTTCGGATAATTATTTTCATTATTGACATATGGTAAGTAGTGCTCATGCATTAAATCTAAACGCCATTTTGCATCGTCTGGCATCGTCGTAACCGTTCCGTAATACGTATCTAAAATCGCTAAAGGACCTGCTGCTTCAGTTTTTTGACGTAATTCACCAGGTGCTTCACCCGCTAAATCTAAATGATGTAACATGCCATCTTTTAATTCGAAGATATTGGCTTGTTCTGTATCACCATATGTTCCCCAGTTATTTTGAACCGATTGAAGTGGCGCATACATTTGATCGACCCAGCGAGCCGTCAATTCAAGGTTTTTATTCACACTCGTGATGACAAAACGATCACGTGAAAAGCCCATTCCATTCGTTCTTGTAACGTGTTTACGACCATCAGGACCTGCTAAAACAGGTAATACATCATAACTCTCATTCATCCCTGAAATATTGGCTTTATCCCATGTGAAATACACACCGTAACGTTTTTCTTTTCCTTTGGCAACATAGGTATTCCAATCTTGTTCAAATGCTTCAGTATCGATTAGACCTTTATCATACATTTCATTAAAGTACTTCACAGCGTCTTTGTATCCTTCTTTATCTGCTGTAAATTGGACATTTCCTTCATCATCGACAACTAAATGATCATCGTTATCACCTTCACCGAAAGCGCCAAATAATAATTTCAAATCTTCATTTCCGCCATTGTTAATAAATGAAAATGGAATTTCATCTGCTTCGCCATTACCATTTGGATCTTGCGTTTTGAAGGCTTCTAAGACGGTCATTAATTCATCTGTCGTTGTCGGCATCGGTAAACCCAAAGCGTCTAACCACTCCACGTTTATCCACGCCATATCATTTACAGTATGAATCGATTCTTTCCCTTCACCTAATTCTTCAATCCAAGGGAATGAATAAATATGGCCATCTGGCGCTGTTGATAACGAGCGATATTCTGGATTTTCATCAAGTATTTTTTTTAAGTTCGGCATGTATTGTTCAATCAAATCTTCGACAGGAACAATAACTCCACTTTCCGCCCAATTTAATAAATCATAATCGCCTGCACCCGCATTAAAAATCGCATCCGGTAAATCACCACTGGCAATGTCTAGATTTCTTTTTTCTGCAAAATCGGCATTATAGTTCGTCCAATCAATATGAACATTTAATTCCTCTTCTAAACGTTGAAAAATAAGCTTTTCATTTGGATCCTTTGGTGCTAACGCTGCTCCTTGAGAAATCATTTTTAAGGATACTTTTTCTTCTAAAGGAAACGAAATATTCTCAAGTTCATAATCCGGACTTGATGATGATTTATCTGCTTTATTCCCACAAGCACCTAGTAACAAGACACTACACAAAGCGAACGGTACAACACGTTTAGTTATTTTCATTTGATTCTCTCCTCATATAAATAATTTTTAAAATAATGTTTTTATCCTTTAATGGAACCAACCAGAACACCTTTATCAAAATATTTCTGGAAGAATGGATACATAATAATTAGAGGTAAACTCGAAATCACGATTGTTGAGTATTTAATTAACTCTGCAATTTGTTTCATCTCAGCCATTGCCGTATTGGCGCCCACCATGTCTTGCGATGGTTGGTTTTGAATCAAGATATTTCTAAGAACTAATTGCAATGGTTGTAAATCTTCATTTTTAATGTAAATCATCGCATCAAAGTAAGAATTCCATTGACCAACAAACGCATATAAGAACAACACAAACATAATTGGTTTTGATAAAGGCAAAATCACTTTAAAAAGAATTTGAATTTCATTTGCCCCATCGATTGTTGCGGCTTCACTCAGTTCTCTCGGTAATCCGCTGAAATAAGTACGAGCCATAATAATATTCCATACGTTAATGGCACCAGGGATAATCAAGGCCCAAACCGTATCTAACATGCCTAGATTTTTGATTAATAAGTAGGTTGGAATTAACCCACCACCCACAAACATGGTGATAATAAAGAATGTCATCAAGATACCGCGTCCGTATAAATCCGGTTTTGATAAAGGATACGCCGTAATCATCGTCACAAAGACTGTTAATGCACTAAAGCTAAAAGAATAAAACAGTGAGTTCAGAAATCCACGAACAATCGAGTCATCGGCAAACACTCGCTTATAACCTTCAACCGTCCAATCACTCGGATTAAAACTAATTCCCTGACTAATGAGCGTTGAGGGATCCATAAATGACGCAATTAAAACATAACCTAATGGCACAATGGTAATGAATACAAGTAAACCAACCAGTACCCAGTTTACCCATACGAATTTTTTATCGAAACTTGTGTATAAATTCATTGTTTTCTCCCTCTCTTACAGTCCTTGACCGTCATTTAAACGCTTCGTAATGTTATTAACAATTAATAATAATACGACGTTGATAATCATATTAAAGAGTCCTACTGCAGCGGAATAAGCATAGTTCCCTGATTGTAAACCAACCTTATACACATACGTTGAAATGATTTCTGACGTTGGAATATTCATCGACGTTTGCATTAAGTACGCTTTTTCGTAGCCCACGTTCATAATATTTCCTGCCGATAAGATAAAACTGATAACCATAATTGGGCGCATCGCTGGTAAATCAATATGCCAAATCTTTTGAATCAGATTTGCACCATCGATATTCGCTGCTTCATATAAGTCAGTACTCACACCCGCTAATGTAGCCGTATACAGAATGGACGACCAACCAATTCCTTGCCAAATACCAGATAAGATGTAAATCGTTCGAAAATAATCAGGACTAGACATAAACATAATCGGATTACCCGTCAACTTTTGTACAATCGCATTAATGGGACCATTCGCAGATAAAAACAAGAACAACATCCCGACAATGACAACGACAGAAATAAAGTTTGGTGCATATAAAATTAACTGTAATTTCTTTTTAATTTTTTCATTCAACACTTGGTTCAAAGAAAGCGCCAAGATAATTGGCGGGAAAAAACCAAGAATTAAGCCATAAATACTAATTTTCAACGTATTGCTTAACAACATCCCAAAGTTCGGTGATGAAATAAATTCTCTAAAATGCTCGAACCCTACCCAAGGACTATCTAAGATTCCGAGCATGGGATTGTAATCTTTAAAAGCAATAATCGCGCCATACATCGGGAAATATCTAAATACAAGCGTTAATAAGACACCCGGTAACATTAAAAAATAAAGCCACTTATCTTTTTTGAGTTGTTTTAATCTTCGATTTCTCTTCTTCTTGGCCATCTGACTTTTAGAAGGTTTAATTGCTGTCACTGCCTCTTCCATTTTAAATTCCTCCATCCATTTTAGAAACGTTTCCACTTTTTGTTTTAAAAATAAATACAAACGCTTTCGTCAAAAATGGAAACGTTTCTATTTACAAAAAGATAATATCACGTGAGCGTTTTCTTGTCAACGATAAATTTAAGGTAGAAGGATTATTTTGTTATTTACGGTCATCATACGAAATTCCTAAGTCGTCCAAGCTGGTAACTATCCGCTATCCATTCGAGCATATACGATTGGAAACAAGGCAGCTGAAGACGATGGGAAAACTAAAATCCCTTATTTTTTCCGACGATTCCATCTGATTTTATTCTTATATTTTTATTGATATAGAAAACATGTGAATTATTTTAAGGAAGTCGGGATAGGAGAATCATCATTAATTGATTATTTGTCCTATCACACCACCGTACGTACCGATTGGTATACAGCGGTTCCGTTGTTCTTGCTTTTGGTTATGTGTTTAGCACTAATAGGTCACAGTCAGGACTTTCAACTATTAGAGTTCGCCCGTGCTGAGCGAACAAAAAAAGCAAACGAGAGACAACGATCTCGTTTGCGTGTGTTATTTTACGAATAGGTGATGATTCGTTTTTTTGCTCATCGTATATTCTTTAGTTGCTCG
>DXBN01000099.1 GCA_019116505.1 Candidatus Enterococcus avicola
ACCATCAAGAGTAGTAAGCCGTATGATAAAACAAGCTTTGTTCTATTTTGATTTTTTATACTTTTTGTTTTTGACATCATTTTAAGCTTCCTCCTTAAATGAATTTGTCCGTTTGAATTGCCAAATTGCAATACCGATTACGAAGATGGACAGTAAGATAGTCAATGCTGCTGCCAGTGCATATTGGCTATTTTGCATCGTTAATTTATAAATCCATGAAACCAAAATATCCGTTCCCCCAGCTGTTGATCCAGGAACAGCTGGACCACCTGCATTAAACAAGTAAATTATATTAAAATTATTGAAATTAAAGGTATATTGTGTGATTAAGATTGGTGCCATAGCATAAAGTAATAATGGCAACGTAATTTTACGGAACTGTTGAATGGCGGTTGCACCATCAATTGTTGATGCTTCATATAAATCTTCTGGGATAGATTGTAAGGTTCCTGTTGTCACAATAAAAATATAAGGGAATCCCAACCATCCTTGAATCATCAATAAGGCTAGTCTTGTCCAATTGGCATCCGTTAACCAAGGGATGGGTGAAACGTTGAAGAATGCTAAAATCGTATTGTTAATTGCTCCAAAACTATCATTAAACATCCCCGCAAAAATCAAAATCGTCACAAAACCAGGGACTGCCCAAGGTAAAACTAAAATTGTTCGGAAAAAACGTTTAAAACGTAATTTTTTTTGATGCACAACAACTGCTAAAAAAATGCCTAAAGCTACTTGTAATGTTGAAGCCACAAGTGTCCAAATGACTGTCCAACCTAATACATTAAAAAATGTCGCACGCCAAATATCGACTGTAAAGATTTGTTTAAATGTATCCAAACCGACCCAGTCCGCCAAGTTAGCAGGTGCTGAATGATACAAATCATAATTCGTAAAAGCTAATGCGATACTAAACAAAATTGGAAAGACAACTGAAAATACTAGTAACATAAATGCTGGACTACTTAATAAATAGGGATAGCCTTCTGCAAGTAGTGCTTGGTAGCTTTCTTTGATTGAATTGACTCTCAAATTCTGATCGCGGAGTTCTCCATTTTTATAAGCGTCGCGTAAATTTAAGTAATAGAAAAAAATTCCAAACAAAATAACAATAAGTGCAACTAATCCTTCTGCTAGTAAAAAAATAGAATTATCACGGGGGACTTCCGTTCCTAGGGTCACTAATCCCCATATTCCCATATTAAACAGATCTTTAAAAACAAAAAGATATAAGATTGCTGTCCCTAAAAATAGAGTTCCTTTAATTTTTTGGTGATTATAAAATTGACCCCCACCTGGAATAATTGATAATAAAGTCGCTCTTTTAGCGTGAATTGCGGTTGATTTAATTGTGCTCTCCATAAAGCACCCTCCCTTTATCATTGAAACTGTGACACTCGTATCTCAATGAGTGTCACAGTCATTCTTTCTTTATTTTCCAGTTGCTGCAATCGATGCTTGAATTTGTTCAACCGCCTGTGGTAGAACTTTCTTAGGTTCACCTTTGCCAGTTGCAATTGTTTGTAATGCAGCATCAATTGGTTCCCATACTGAATTCATCGCTGTAATCGACGGTGTTAAGACCGCATGTTGCGATTGTTTAGACACCGCAACAGCACTTTCGCTTGCTTGAATAATTGGATCTTCTGACAAGGATGCAACGGCTGGAACTTCAGAAGTTTTTTCATATCGAACAGCCGAATTTTCAGCATTCGTAATAAATTCGACAAATTCTTGAGCTAATTCTGTATTTTTTGAGTAGCTACTTACGTTGTAACTCTTGACACCAATAAATGAACTCATATGCTCGCCATTGCCTAAAATTGGTAGTTCTTTCACTCCATAATTAATTCCTGCTTCTTTATAGGGAGTTAAATTCCAAGGTCCAGAAATAACTGCAGCAGCTTTCCCCTCGGTGAATAGAGAGTCTAAAGCATTAACTCCTTGTTCACCGATGATTCCTGTTGGAAAAACACCTGATTGATAAAATTGTTGAATGTACTCTGCACCTTTAATCGCATCTTCATTCGCTAAACCAATATCTTCTGCTAAATAATTGCCTTCACTGTCTTGTCCAAAGACATAACCACCGTAACCGCCCAAAACACCTTGCGCATAATAAATTTGATCCCACAATGCTAATAAACCAAATTTTTCTTTATCTGTGACCGCTTTTGAGTATTCAAGCCACTCATCTGTTGTTTCTGGTAAATCCGCTTCTGAAATAATGTCTTTGTTATAGTATAAAATTTGTGTTTCCACGGCTTTTGGTAATCCATAAGTCTCACCTTCAACAATTTGAGACTGCATCGCTGATTCCGTATAAATACTTTTCACTTCATCTGTAACATCCAATTTTGCCAGTAACCCTTCTGTTACGGCAGTTCCGATTTGATCGGCTGGAATCGTAATTACGTCTGGTCCAGTACCAGCTGGCCCATCCAATCGTAAGTCTTCAATTTGACCCGCATAAGCTTTTTCAACAACTTTAATTTTTACATCATGTTCCTCTTCAAATTGTTTAACTGCCTCTTCAATCCCTGATTTTTTGTCTTGATCTTCCCAGACAAGTAAGTCATATTCTTTTTTATCTTCTTTAGATGGCTTGCCACCACTCGTTTCTTCACCTGGACCACAGGCTGCCAATCCTAAAGTTAATGTACCCAATAATAAAAATCCTAAAAATTTCTTCATCATTTTTTCTCCTCTCATTTTTGAAAACGTTATCCTCACTCAATATAGTAAATTAATTTATCTGATTTGTAAATCTTTTTTTACTATATTTTTTATTTTTATTCACTAAAAAATCTAAAAAAACATCAAAAAGGCTGCTACAATCACGTTTTCAAACAATTAAAAAATTATAGTAAATTTATTTACTAAATGAACCGTTTACTATATACTTAAGTTGAGGTGAGAGGATGACTACTATTAAGAAAATTGCCGAAGTGTCGGGTTTTTCCCAAGCAACTGTTTCTCGATTACTAAAAGGCGACACTTCCTTATCGGTTAGTGAACAAACAAGAAAAACAATTATTAATACTGCTCTTTCTTTAGGCTATGATCGTTCAAAAATCAAAACAACAATTGAGAAAATTGCTCTCCTTTTTTGGATGACTAATCAAGAAGAATTACAAGATTTATATTTTCATCAACTGCGTTTAACCATTGAAAAATATGCCCAAGAAAACAATCTCGACATTTTAACAATTAAGCATGAAGACGGGATTCAAAGCCTTCCAAAAAATATTTCCGGTTTTATCGGCGTTGGCTTTTTTTCAAAAGAAGAGATGCGACAGCTGAAAATAATATGTCCCAATGGCGTCTTTTTAGAAATGAATTCTGAGCCTGAAATGTTTGATACCGTAAAACCTGATACCGATCGTATGACACGTCATGCCATTGATCTTTTTTTGAAAAAGGGATATGAGAAAATTGGATTTATCGGTGGAGCTTATCATAATCCAGATATAAATTTAGATGAAATTGATTCACGGGAAGTGACCTTTCGGCAATACTTAACTCAAAAAGAGAAACTAAAAGAAAAATACGTGTTTTCAGGTGGTAAATTTACTGTAAAACAAGGATACCAATTAACGAAACAAATGATTGAACAACTAGGTGACGATTTGCCAGAGTGTATTTTTGTTGCATCAGATACGATTGCAGTCGGTGCTTTGCAAGCTTTCAATGAAGTCGGTATTATGATTCCTGATCGTCTCGAACTAATCAGTGTTAATGACAACGATATTGCCAAATTTGTCTCACCCCCATTAACAACTTTCCGAATTGACGTTGAAGAGCTTGCACGAACTTCGATTGACATGCTTGTTGATCAATTAATCTATCCTCGTGAAATTACGAAAACGGTCCTTGTCGGCGCGAAATTGATTGAACGTAAAAGTTTTTTATTTGATGAAAAAAATGAAATAAAATAACAAACGGAGACGTGTCTTTTTCACGTCTCCGTTTGTTATTCATGTTTCAACAAAGCTAAAAAGGCTTCGCCATACTTGTCTAATTTATTTTGTCCGACTCCTTTTATATCTAAAAAGGCTAAAGAATTTTGTGGTTGTTTTTCTGCCAATTCTTTTAATGTTTGATCAGAAAAAATAATATATGGTGGCAAGCTTTGTTCTTGGGCAATTTCTAAACGTAGACTCCGGAGTTTCTCAAACAGCTCATCATCGGCCACAATTTGCTTCACAACGTTTTGTTTACGCGAAACGTTTTCTTTTCCTAGTAAGACTTGGACACCTTTATTTGAAACAGATAACGTAGGAAATTGCCCTTCTGATGGTGTTAAATAACCTTCTGCGGTTAAGTAATCAATCAAACCCGTTAAATCTTTTTGCGTCCAATCTTTCATCAACCCATGTGTCGGTAATTGCTCGAAACGCCATTGTTTAACTTTTTGATCATTAGAACCAGTCAAAACTTTTGCTACGAGGGATTTACCAAAACGCTCGCCCATTCGTTTGACACAAGATAAAACTTTTTGTGTTTCAACAGTAATATCAACGACTTCACGTTCATCTAGACAATTACTACATTGATGGCAATCAGTCGCATTTTCTTCTCCAAAATAACGTAAAATGTAACGTTGCAAACACATTTGCGTATGGGCGTATTGATTCATTTCCTGCAATTTGACATGTTCGCTTTGACGATAAGTGATATCCGATTCTGATTGTTCAATAAAGAACTGCTGAATTTGAATATCTTGCGCGCCATACATTAAAATCGCTTCACTCGGTAAGCCATCACGTCCGGCACGTCCGGCTTCTTGATAATATGATTCAATATTTCCTGGCATCTGAGCATGAATCACGAAACGAACGTTGCTCTTATTAATCCCCATCCCAAAAGCATTCGTCGCAACAATCACTGAAATACGATCGTATAAAAAAGCTTCCTGATTATTCGAACGTTCCCCTTCGCTAAGTCCCGCATGGTATCTTCCCGCTTTAATTTTATGGTGTGTTAATAATTGATAAATGCGCTCAACTTCTTTACGGGTACTTGCATAAATAATGCCTGCTTGTTCCTTATTCAAACGCAAATATTCTAATAAATAAACATCTTTTTGATTTTTCACCACTTGAAAGGATAAATTTTCACGGGCAAATCCGGTTTTAATTTCATTACCATAGGGGATACCTAAGCGCTGACAAATATCTTCTGCAACTTGTGGTGTTGCTGTAGCCGTTAAAGCGACAATCGGTGGTTTTTGATCAAACTGTTGAATTGTTTCGGCAACACTTAAATAACTCGGGCGGAAATCATGCCCCCATTGTGAAATACAGTGCGCTTCATCAACAGCTAGTAAACTAAGCGGCACATATCGTAGTAATTCCTGAAAATCAAAACTCGTCAAACGCTCGGGTGCGACATAAAGCAGTTTAACTTCTCCTTGTCCGACTTGGTGGAAGCGTTGATTGGTTTCTTCTTGAGATAACGTACTATTAATATAAGTGGCAGGAATCCCCATTTCGTTTAGCTGGTCCACTTGGTCTTTCATTAAAGAAATTAAAGGTGAAATCACCAGCGTTAAACCATCTAACATTAAGGCGGGCAGTTGGTAGCAAACCGACTTTCCACCACCTGTTGGCATAATCCCTAAGACATTTTCTCGGTTCAAAATCGTATCAATAATGGCTTCTTGACCGGGACGAAACTCGGTATAGCCAAATTTTTCTGCTAAAATTTGTTGCTTTGTATTAATTAGATTCATCTCCTCAAATTGATTGCTTTAGCAAAACACAAAAAGAAAACAATCAATGTTATGGTCTTAGTATACCACATCTTTGATTGCTTTTTTCATTTTTTACAAATCCTTACGCTTTTAAACGCTTATGTAAATAATATTTC
>DXBN01000100.1 GCA_019116505.1 Candidatus Enterococcus avicola
GAATATGAAGCTGAACGAGCAGCTTAAATCTTATTTTACCAAATGCGGTCACATTAATGCAAGTTTTTACGAAGGAAAAGCTTGCATTAATGTGAGCCTAAGGTTTAGGACATTTTACCTTTCGCTTGACAATTGACTTTTAATTAATAGTTTTTTTATGTTAGTTTGCTTGTTGCTTACGCACCCATTTTTTGCGTGATCTTCCAATGGTATATATTGAAATAGCAGAAGTGTAAAATACAAGCGTGAGGCCTTGAAGAAGTACAAAAATCCAACGAGTCATCGTTGATAAGTCGATTTTTAGGACTGAAAGTAGCGTAAATTCAACAATTAACAGTAAAGTTGAAAAACCGATTAGATGGTAAAATTTCATTGTGTCACTACTTATCCTCGGATAGTATAACAATATTTAAGAAAAGATTAAAGAAAATATTTCTCACTAACGAACATATGTAAACGCTTGCATATTTTTGAGAATGTGCTATATTATAAGTGTAAGGAGTCATAGGAATTCCCGGTAAGGTAGCCGATATAGGTGCTACAAGAAAAGAATTGTTGTGAATCTCTTGAAAAATACACGAAGAGGATGTGGGAATTTGAGTTACTCCTTACTAATTGAATAGGGATCCGATGAATACGTCATGATGAAGTGGACATAAGAACCTTCTAGCGTAAAGAGTAGGTACGTCTAAGAAACAATTAAGCTTGAAGCAATTCAAGAGACGTCAAAACTACGAACATCGGATTCTATTTTTATGTCTTTTTTTATTGCTATCGAATATTTCGTGGTATATTATTAAGAAAGACTTAAGAGATGACGAGGTTAAGGATTTGAAATTCCATTATCATTTAATTGTTAACCCTGCTTCTGGTGGGGGTAAGGGCAAGAAACATAGCGATACTATTATTGAGTTGTTAAAAAAATATCAATTTCATTATACCGCTTATTTTACAGAATTTCCTGAACATGAAATTGCCTTTATTGATGAATTGAATCAATCGACTTTACGTGCTTGGCGTGAAGAAGAACGTGATGAGGCAGTGACTTTTCCTTTAGTAATTGTTGTTGGAGGCGACGGGACGTTACACCAAGTCGTCGAGCGTTTGAATTACTTAAAGTCTCAAGCGCCTGTTTCATATATCCCAGCAGGCTCAGGTAATGACTTTGCGAGAGGATTTGGTATCTCACTAGATCCGGTTCAAGCTTTTTGGCAAATTATTAAAGCCCAAAGACCGCAAAAAATTAATATATTTTCTTACCATGAACAAATAACTGGGAAAAAAGGTGTTGTAATCAATAGTTTAGGCATTGGAATTGATGGCGTGATTGTCTATCAAACGACGAAAACAGAGAAGAAACAATTTTTATCTTCATTTGTCTATATTTTTCCGATTTTCAAATCACTTTTTAAACAAAAGGGATTCCCAGTGCTAATTGAAGCAAATGGGCAAGAGTTAAATTTCAAAAAGATCTTTTTATGTACGATGACCAATCATCCCTATTTAGGTGGGGGCATTCCACTTGCGCCAATGGCTGACAGTCAATCACCAGAATTTGAGTGTGTCGTTGTCGAGAAACATTCTTTTTTCATTATATTTAAGTTAATTTTTTTATTACTACTTAAAAAGCAAGAAAAATCAAAGGACTATATCCATTTTTCAACCAATAAATTACGGATTGTTTCAACGACTCAACAGTTTTGCCAAGTTGATGGAGAAGTCATTGAACGAAATGCTTTTGATTTTATGTTGCAACCGAAAATTCAAAATGTCTGGTTTTTGTAAGTCATATAGGAACATAAAAATACCTGCTTACTGATCAATAGAAGAATCAGTAGGCAGGTATTTTAAATTTTAGACAATTTCAACGTGTTGAATTGTTTTCGCTCCAAGCGATTCATAATTTTTTCAAGAACTTCTTTTTCTGTTTGTTTAGGAAAAGTCATTGATATTTCTTGTTTGTCCGGATGTGTTGCGGAATTCAATAAGAATAAATTGATTAAAGGTGAATACTTGGTAACAATTTTTGTAATAGTCGCAATATCGCTTGGTTTTCCGTGCGTTTCGACCGTTAGGAGACAATGGCCGTCTTCAATTCCTAGTTCATGCCAATAAAAATCAAGCATTTTTTCATGCATCAAGATACCGATGAATGTTTGATGTTCATCTAAAACAGCAATATAAGGTAAATCACGTAAGGTGAATAAGATATTAAAAGTAGAAGCATTCTCATAAATGAACTTCGTAGCATTTTTCAATAAGTAAGTAACGGGTAAATTCATATCGCCACCTTGTGACTTGTGACGGTATAAGTGCATCTTATAAATATTCCCTCTAAATAGTAGATTAGTATCATCTAATATTGGGGCACAGCGATTATCGGATGTTTCTAAAATTTCTAACGCTTCAGCTAACGTTTGAGATTCATTAATAATGGTTAAAGAATCTCTTTTTATAACGGCAGACGCCAATAGCATGTATACTCCTCCAAATTTCATCTATTTTTAACTTAATTATAATATCATAAAAATAAGGAAAGTCCTAGTTCGAATTGACAGTTTTTCAAAATCATGATAACTTTAGCATAATGATTATTTTGTAAAGCTCTAAAGGAGGCCGTCTTATGGCAGTTAAAAAATCAGCCTTAGCTTGTTCAATCTGTGGTTCTCGTAATTACTCGAAATCAGTTAACGAGGGTAAAAAGGGAGACCGATTAGAAGTTAATAAATTTTGTAAATATTGTAAAAAGCATACGGTGCATAAAGAAACCAAGTAGGGGGTTAATCGATGAAATTTATCCGTGGTGTGAAAGAAGAAATGAAAAAAGTAACATGGCCTACAGGCAAACAATTGCGTCGCGATGCGATGATCGTTATTCAAACGTCTATCATCTTTGCGATTCTTTTCTACGTGATGGATACTGGTGTTCAAACAGTCTTTAGTTGGATTTTAAAATAGAAATCCAAAGCTATCGCTAGTAAAAATGTGATTCAGGTGCTATAATACTGTTGAGAAAAAACTTCGAATCATCGAGGTTTTTTTAGTTTGTGTTGAAGAAAATAAGATTAGGAGCCAAAAAAATGGAATCTTTTGAAAAAAGTTGGTATGTCTTACATACGTATTCAGGCTATGAAAATCGTGTAAAAGCGAATATTGAATCCCGTGCACAAAGCATGAGAATGGGAGACTATATTTTTAGAGTCGTTGTACCAGAAGAAACGACGAAAGAAGTTAAAAATGGTAAAGAAAAAGAAGTAATTAATAAAACTTTCCCAGGTTATGTTTTAGTTGAAATGACAATGACAGATGAGTCTTGGTATGTTGTTCGAAATACGCCAGGTGTGACTGGTTTCGTAGGTTCACATGGAGCAGGTAGTAAACCGGCACCGTTATTGCCAGAAGAAATCAATTCAATCTTGAAATCATTAGGAATGAATATCCGCAATGTTGAATTGAGCTTATCTTTAGGCGAAACAATCAAAATTATTGAAGGTGCTTTTGCTGGTTTAGAAGGACAAGTGACAGAAATCGACGATGAAAAACGTAAATTAAAAGTTAACGTTGAAATGTTCGGTCGTGAAACAAGTACCGAACTTGACTTTGATCAAATTGAACAATTAAGTTAATGATTGGATAAGCCATCAAGAATGTTACTTGATGGCTTTTTTGTGACCAAAAATCGATTAAGTGAACGATTTCATTCTTTTATAAAAAAATTCTGAATTTTGATTAAAAAGAGATAATTTCTATTGCTATGTGAAAGGCTTCGCGTTAATGTAATGTGAGTTGTGATAACGCACGTATTAAGAAAGGGAGGTGTTGAAATGGAGCAATTAAAATATCGTAGTGTTTTTGATATTATCGGTCCAATTATGATTGGTCCAAGTAGCTCACATACAGCAGGGGCAGCTAGAATCGGAAAAGTTGTTCGGCGAATTTTTGGCATGCTACCAGACAGTGTAGATATTTATTTATATGAATCGTTTGCTAAAACTTATCGCGGACATGGAACAGATATTGCTTTAGTCGGTGGTTTATTAGGCATGGAACCCGATGATCCACGCTTAGCTGATTCTTTAAAGATTGCCTATGAATCAGGTATGGAGGTCGGCTTTATTCCCAAAAAAGAAAAAGCAGAACATCCGAATATGGTGCAATTAAAAGTTAGTAAGGGCGAGCATAAGTTAACTGTCA
Organism: Candidatus Enterococcus avicola; assembly: GCA_019116505.1. Taxonomy (GTDB): domain Bacteria; phylum Bacillota; class Bacilli; order Lactobacillales; family Enterococcaceae; genus Enterococcus_I; species Enterococcus_I eurekensis. The sequence goes on from DXBN01000100.1 coordinate 4,195, forward strand.
CAGGCATTTCAATTGGTGGCGGAAATATTCAAATTTCTGAGGTGAATGGATTCAAACTTTCATTATCTTTAGGGACACCAACTTTTATTATCGTTCATCAAGATGTTCCAGGAATGATTGCGAAAGTGACGCAACTATTTTCGGAAGCTAAAGTCAATATCGGAACGATGACAGTTACGCGAGAATCAAAAGGCGAAAAGGCCATCATGATTATTGAGACTGATGAACGTCAAGATTCATTTTTAGAAAAAATCCAGCAAATAGATTCTATCTATAGTGCTTCATATTTTGAATAAAGGGGCAAAAGATAAATGTTTTATTCAGTAGAAGATTTAGTTGATCAAAGTGCCAAGTACGATTCAGTTGCGGAATTAATGATTGCAGTTGAAATCGAAATGACTGGTCGAACAAAAGAAGAGATTCTTGACTTGATGGAGCGCAACTTAACTGTTATGGAGCAATCTGTCGCTGAGGGCGTTGCCGGTGTGGTTTCAGTAACAAGTCTGACAGGCGGCGATGCGAAAAGAATGGATGAATACTTAGAAGCAGCTGATTTTTTAAGCGGTGATTTAATTTTAAAAGCAGTTCGTAATGCAATCGGAGTGAATGAAGTCAACGCCAAGATGGGACTCGTTTGTGCGACACCGACAGCGGGAAGTGCCGGTGTGGTACCTGGTGTCTTGATGGCTTGTCGTGAAAAATTACAATTAAGTCGTCGTCAACAGCTCGATTTCTTGTTTGCTGCGGGTGCTTTTGGTTTAGTCATGGCTAATAACGCTTCCATTTCGGGTGCAGAAGGTGGATGTCAAGCTGAGATAGGATCAGCGAGTGCGATGGCGGCTGCAGCGCTTGTTTTGGCTAAAGGTGGAACAGCAGAACAAGCGGGACAGGCAATTGCGATGACCTTAAAAAATATGATGGGTTTAATTTGTGATCCTGTTGCGGGATTAGTTGAAGTTCCTTGTGTTAAGCGTAATGCTTTAGGCTCGTCACAAGCGTTTATTTCAGCCGATATGGCTTTAGCCGGCATTCAAAGTGTCATTCCAGTCGATGAAGTCATTGCAACGATGTACCGGGTAGGACGCCAAATGCCGAGTATTTTTAAGGAAACAGCCGAAGGGGGCTTAGCAGTGACACCAACTGCGCAGCGCCTGACAAAAGAAATTCTAGAAAAGTAGTTTAAATAGTTGAAATTTAAATTCATTCTGCTATAATGTTTTGAGTGTGCGTTTAGTCTATGCACACGTAAGTTTTAAGTGGGAGGAGAAATTTGTATCTCCAATTAACCACATCACGGACTCAAGGAGGTATGTCTCGTGGCAAAAAAAGTAGAAAAAATCGTTAAATTGCAAATTCCTGCAGGTAAAGCAACACCAGCTCCACCAGTAGGGCCAGCATTAGGTCAAGCAGGCGTTAACATTATGGGATTCACTAAAGAATTTAACGCTCGTACAGCAGACCAAGCAGGTTTAATTATTCCAGTAGTGATTTCTGTATACGAAGACCGTTCATTCACATTCGTAACAAAAACACCACCGGCAGCTGTTCTTTTAAAGAAAGCAGCAAACATCCAAAAAGGTTCAGGCGTTCCTAACAAAGATAAAGTTGCAACAGTAACAAGCGACCAAATCAAAGAAATCGCTGAATTGAAAATGGAAGACCTAAACGCAGCAACTGTTGAAGCAGCAATGCGCATGGTTGAAGGAACTGCAAGAAGCATGGGAATCACTGTAGCATAATTCTACAGACCTTAAAGAAGTAGCTTCTCAGTTGACACTGTATTGAAAAACACAGATACGTGGGAGGTTCTACCGCTATAACCACATAAGGAGGAAACACAAAAATGGCTAAAAAAAGCAAAAAAATGCAAGATGCATTAAAAAAAGTTGACGCAACAAAAGCTTATTCATTAGAAGAAGCAGTAGCATTAGCTAAAGAAACAAACATCGCAAAATTTGACGCAACTGTTGAAGTTGCTTACCGTCTAAATGTAGACCCTAAAAAAGCGGATCAACAAATCCGTGGTGCAGTAGTATTACCTAACGGAACTGGTAAAACTCAATCTGTATTAGTATTCGCTAAAGGCGAAAAAGCAAAAGAAGCAGAAGCTGCTGGCGCTGATTTCGTTGGCGAAGGCGACTTAGCTCAAAAAATCTTAGGTGGCTGGTTCGACTTTGATGTCGTAGTAGCAACTCCAGATATGATGGCTGAAGTTGGTAAATTAGGTCGTGTCTTAGGTCCTAAAGGTTTAATGCCTAACCCTAAAACTGGTACTGTAACAATGGATGTTACTAAAGCGATTGAAGAAGTTAAAGCTGGTAAAGTAACTTACCGTGTTGACAAAGCTGGAAACGTTCATGTTCCAATTGGTAAAGTATCATTTGATGATGCAAAATTAGTTGAAAACTTCAGAACAATCCATGATGTTTTAGTTAAAGCAAAACCTGCAGCAGCTAAAGGTCAATACATGAGAAACATCTCTGTGACTACAACATTTGGTCCTGGTGTTCATGTAGATCAAAACTCATTTTAATTTAATAATAAAATAGTTGACTCAGCTATCTTTCCTATGATAAGATAGCTGAGGTTAATAGTTAACTGTACCGAAGACAGTAGGTGACGCAAGTCATAATTCCTACCGAGGACGTTTATTGATGGAAAACATTCAATAGTCCCTCTATGTCTACGGTGGCATAGGGTTTTTTGTTTTACAAAGAACTCTTCCATCAAAATCAGGAGGTGAAATTAATAATGAGTGAAGCAATTATCGCTAAAAAAGCCGTATTGGTTGAAGAAGTAACCGAAAAATTCAAAGCAGCAGCTTCAGTAGTTATCGTAGACTACCGTGGTTTAACTGTTGATGAAGTAACTCGTTTACGTAAACAATTACGTGATGCTGGCGTTGAGATCAAAGTTATCAAAAACTCTATTCTTTCACGTGCAGCGAAAGCAGCAGGTTTAGAAGGTTTAGACGAAGTGTTTACAGGTCCAACTGCTGTTGCTTTCAGTAACGAAGATGTTGTCGCACCTGCGAAAATCATCGACGAATTTGCACAAGAGGCAAAAGCATTAGAAATTAAAGGTGGCGTAATCGAAGGAAAAGTTTCTTCATTGGAAGAAATTATCGCTTTGGCAAAATTACCAAACCGCGAAGGTCTTTTATCAATGCTTTTATCTGTATTACAAGCGCCAGTTCGCAACGTGGCTTACGCTGTCAACGCAGTTATCGAGAGCAAAGAAGAAGAAGTAGCTTAATCGCTGCATAAAAAAACAAAAAAAACATTCATTAAATGGAGGAAATTAAAATGGCATTGAACATTGAAAACATTGTTGAAGAGCTAAAAGGCGCAACAATTTTAGAATTAAGTGGCTTAGTAAAAGCTATCGAAGAAGAATTTGGCGTATCAGCAGCAGCTCCTGTAGCTGTAGCAGCAGCAGGTGCATCTGCAGCTGAAGAGCAAACAGAATTTACAGTTGAATTAACATCAGCTGGTGACTCAAAAGTTAAAGTTATCAAAGCAGTTCGTGAAGCAACTGGTCTTGGCTTGAAAGAAGCTAAAGGTTTAGTAGATAGCGCTCCTGCAGCAGTTAAAGAAAACATCTCTAAAGAAGATGCTGAAGCATTAAAAGCAGCTTTAGAAGAAGTTGGCGCATCTGTAACAGTTAAATAATTCTATTGAATTGTTCGAGAGTTAAAATCCTTATTAATTAAGGATTTTAACTCTTTTTTTATAGTAAAAGCAGCTATCTAGCGAAGAAGTTGCTCTTCTAGATAGCTGCTTTTGATATTAAATGACTGAAAGAATCCATCCTTCCGGTGCATTGATATCACCAAATTGAATACCGGTTAGTTCCTCATATAATTTTTTGGTAATCGGTCCAACTTCGGTTTCACTATAGAAAACGTGGAAGTCATCGTTGTATTGGATACCACCAATTGGCGAGATAACAGCAGCTGTCCCACAGGCACCAGCTTCTGTAAAACGGTCTAAGTCATCGACAAAGACGTCACCTTCGATTGCAGTTAAGCCTAAACGATGTTCTGCTAAGTAAAGCAGAGAATATTTCGTAATACTCGGCAAAATGGATGGTGAAATCGGTGTGACAAACTCATTATCTTTAGTAATCCCAAAGAAATTGGCTGAACCGACTTCTTCAATTTTCGTATGCGTTTGGGGATCTAAGTAAATACAGTCCGAGAAATTTTTTGCATGGGCTTCTTGACCAGGTAATAAACTTGCCGCATAGTTGCCTCCGACTTTAATCGCACCCGTACCATTTGGGGCAGCTCGATCGTAATTAGACACGATAAAGTTTGTCGGTGTTAACCCACCTTTAAAATAAGGACCAACGGGCATACAAAAGACTGTAAAAATATATTCTTGTGCTGGTTGGACACCAATCATATCGCCAACACCAATTAGCAATGGGCGAATGTAAAGTGTACCACCAGTGCCATAAGGAGGGACGTATTCTTGGTTCGCCTTGACGACTTGCATGACAGCCTCAATAAACAGTTCTTCTGGAACTTCGGGCATGTAAAGGCGTTGCGCGCTGTGATTTAAGCGTTGACTATTTTGATCGGGGCGGAACAGATTTATCCCGCCATCTTTTCTCCGATATGCTTTTAATCCTTCAAAACATTGTTGTCCGTAATGCAAGGCAGTAGAAGCTTCACTAATTTTTAATTGATTGTCGCCTGTTAATTCCCCTGGTTGCCAGTGACCATCTGACCATTTTGCAAGGAAACGCCAAGGCGTTTTGATATAACTAAAACCTAACTCTTTCCAATTTATTTTCTTCTCCATTTATTCACAACCTTTTTTGATTTTAACTAGTATAGCATTGTTGAAAAATATTGTCGATATTTTCTGATAATTTTCGTGATAAACGTCAAGAATACCTAGAAAAAGACTCAGAATAGAGGGTGAAAATATCCTCTACTCTGAGTCTGTGTTACTTGTATGAATGTTTCGTCGTTAGTGTAAAGAAGTAGCGATTCAATAAATATTGTCTTTAAGACGTTACTAGAAGCTGCGACCTCCACCACCAAATGTGCCACCACCGCTTGAGTGGGTCGTGCTACCACCACCACCGCCACCGGAATTGGTGGGCGGTTTTGGAATACGTCGAGTCGTCACAAATGAATTGACGAGTCGGTCTTCTTTAGAAACTAACTTTAAATTTGATTTTTCTTTAAATGGGTAAGTATAGGTGCCTGATTTTAATTGGTAGCGTGATTTTATAAAGATAAAGAAGGCACCAGCACTGATTAAAGCAATTGTCAGAGCAATGAAAATCTCAAAACCAGTTAGGACTTTATAGCGCGTGATTTTTCCAGTCTCACGATCGACACGGTAATGCCCACCGGGAACACCTTTAGTAATGTAATCTTGTGCCATGGTAAAATAATTCAGGGCTGCTGCGCCATAGTTTTCATCGACCATTTGATCATAAACACTATCTAAAATACTATCAATTCGGCTATCCGTTAAATAATCAATCATATTGCCAGAAGTTGAAATATAAATTTCTCGTTGACTCATATCTAAGAGTAAAACAGCGCCATTGTTATCGTTACCCACTCGATCGCGTAAATAGTTGTCAGCAAAAGTTTCTGGAGATTCGCTGTTCTTTGTCGTTGTCACAACAAAGATTTCTCCTTTGATTTCTTGGTTGATTTCACTGGCCATTTGATTCATTGCATTGATTTCTTCTGCTGTAAATAATCCCACTTCATCATTGACAGTCGGTGAGGCTGCATGCACTGGCAAGCTAAAGAATAGGAAGCTTAAGAGTAGTAAAAAGGCACTCAGGCTTTTCCGAAAACTCATATGAAATAACCTCCAATCATCAGCAAGATTGCGAGGATGGCAAAAATACCACCAGAAACAAGACTTAATTTTTTGTAACTAATTGGTAAAATCCCGCTAACTTTACCGGTCTGGCCATTCATCGCATAGTAGAAGACATCATCGGAACCTGGGCTGCGATAAGTCACTAGCCAAACGGGGAGTAGCATATAATTTTTCTCAATAGAATCGAGGGAAAGATCTCGACTGCTTTCGCGAAATGTTGTGTACGTATTGACTGAATTTTTGAGTAAAGAACCGGCATAATCTTTGAGTTCATTTTCAACATCTTTTTCCAGTGTTTGGTATTCGATGTCACGTTTTTCCGCTTGAAATCCTGCTAAATATTGGTTTTTAAAGTCAATGGCATTTTCCAAGGGGAAAGGCTGGACGCTTTCCACCATTTTTTGTTGGACATTTTTTGATAAGGCATTTTTTACAAGGTCTTTAAAGCGAAAATCGCCCTGACGCTGGACCGAAAATTGTTTGGTCTCAGTGTATTCGATCTCGCCAACTCGCCAAACACGAATTGATGTTCCCGAGCCTGATAATTGACCTTGCCCTTTAGCGTCAACAACCCAGTAAGGGAAGTAGACACCAGTTAATTTTTCAATTTGCTCTTCATTATAAAAGTCGGATGGAACGAATTTTTTTGTACTAACCCACTCGAGAAATTTTTCTTTAGCTTGCTCCTTCTCGATTTTAAAAGGCAAGACTTTATTTGGTAAAAAGGTCCCGCTTAATCGCCCAGATAAGACGACTGGATTATGACAAAAATAACAATAAGTTGCGGCTGTCGTTGCGTCAGTTACAATTTCCGCACCACAACTAGGGCAAAGAAAGAGTTGCATTGTCTCTTCTGCTGGCGGATCTAAACTACTTGTTTTGGTTTTTGTCTCAGGTATTGTCTCACTGGCTAAAGTGGCTGCTTTTTGTTTGGCCTCGAATTCAGAAACTTCTTCCTCAGTAAATACGCTCAGACAAAAAGGGCAATGAAATTTTTGATCGCTCGGATCAAAGGTTAATGCACCCCCACAGTTGGGACATTTATGTGTGATAATATCCATAAAAATCCTCCTTATCTAATCCAAGGGTACTCCTTGAAAAGGTTGGCCACATTCTGGGCAAAACTTAGGAACACCGTTGGCTAATTCAACTGGCTTACCACAAGCACTACACTTTAATTTGACGCTAACGGTTGCAGCTGCTTCTTCTTTTGGTTTCGGAGTACCACATTGACTACAGAAATTTCCAGTATTTTTTGTACCGCATTGTGGACAAGCCCATTCATTACTTTGAGCTGCCGATTGTTGCTGTTGTTGTGCTTGTTGTTGCTGTATTTGTTGTTGATTATTTTGAGAAGCTTGTTGGAAGAAACCGCCTGAAGCATTCATTCCCATACCGACACCCATGAAGCCAGTTGTTGCTCCCGCTTCGTTGCTACCAGCAGCTTCCATTCCACGAGCAATTGAACCTTGGACAAAGCCTTCACGAATAGAAGGATCGCCTAACATAGCACCTTGATTTCGCATGTTAATTAATTTTGTGGAGTCATCTGTATAGGAAATACTAGCAACAGCAACCGAAATAATTTCCATGCCGCGCAATTGTCTCCAAGAATCATCTAAGACATTCCCCATATATTTACTTAATTCCATACTTTTTGATGGGACATAAGAAATACGTTCGCCGTTTGCTGACATTTGGTTAATGGTTGTTTGTAGTGCAGTTAAAAATTCGGCTAAATATTGTTCATTAATATCGTTGATATCGACTTGTGTTTTATTTTTAGGAATAGCATTTGTATAAAATAAAATTGGATCAGTAATTTGAATGGAGTAGTTTCCATGTGCACGTAAAAATAATTCGGCATTATAAAAATTATCGAAATAGTTTAAAGGAGAAGAGGTGCCAAAACGAATTCCTTTAATTTCTTGTAAATTGATATAAAAAACTTGTTGCTTTTGTGGAGTAACGCCACCAAACTTGAAACGACTAAATGATTCAGAAATCGCAGCTTTTAAAGAGCCGTTAAACATGGATGGGGCTAGATTGTTCTTGACTGTGAAATAGCCTTCTTCAGCCGTGTAATCAATAATTTTTCCACCATCAACGAGTAACATCATCGTATTCGGATAAACATGAATAACCGATCCATCCGTAATGACATCATCGGTTCCTTTACGGTTGGAACCACGTTTGCTATCTTTTCGAACTTTGACCCCTTTTGTCAAGACCGTTGTGTCGCCCATATTATCTGGTTCAATCACCTCTAACCATTGGTCCGCGAAGCCGCCACCGAGTGCACTTGTTGCTGCTTTAATTAATCCCATGTTACTTCCCCCAATCGAGTTTGTTTGTTTTTTTGAATTTCACCGTCATTATACCATAAGTCTTTTAAAAAAGAGTATTAGACCAAAGAAGGAGAAAAGCGGAATACTTTTGGTAAAATGTAGTTTTTTTACGATAAATTTCGTATAATAATAGATAGCGACTTAAAAATGAGGTGGAAAAAGATGGCTTATCAAGCCTTATATCGTGTTTGGCGTTCCCAACGATTTGAAGATATTGTTGGACAAAAGGCCGTGACACAAACGTTAAAAAATGCGATTGTACAAAATCAAATCTCCCACGCTTATTTATTTACTGGACCTCGTGGAACAGGAAAGACGAGTGCAGCAAAAATTTTTGCTAAAGCGATTAACTGTCCGAATAAAATTGAGGGTGAGCCGTGTAATGTTTGTGCGATTTGTCAAAGCATTACAGCAGGTACGCAAGAAGATGTTATAGAAATAGATGCGGCAAGTAACAATGGTGTGGAAGAGATTCGCTTCATTCGCGAACGAGCAAACTACGCACCTACCCAAGCGATGTATAAAATCTATATTATTGATGAAGTACATATGCTATCAACTGGGGCTTTTAATGCACTTTTAAAAACATTAGAAGAACCAAAGAAAAATGTCATCTTTATTTTAGCGACAACAGAACCACATAAAATTCCAGCAACGATTATTTCAAGAACCCAACGATTTGATTTTAAACGAATTCAAACGCAAGATATTATCGAACATTTGGCACATATTTTACAGACCAACCAAATTGATTACGAGCAATCGGCCTTGGAAGTGATTGCTCATGCGGCTCAAGGTGGAATGCGTGATGCCTTGAGTATTTTGGATCAAGGGATTTCCTTTAGTGATGGTACGATTACATTAGCTAATGCGCTAGAGGTGACTGGAAGCTTAACCTTTGAATTGATGGATGATTTGGTGTTACATTGGAATGAAGGCCATGTCGCACAAAGTTTAGAACAGCTTGATGAGATTTTGGCTGCTGGGAAAGAAGCGCGCCGTTTGTTGGAAAATTTACTTTCCTATTGTCGTGATTTGTTGATTTACCAACAAGCACCACAATTGTTGGAAGAAAAATCAAGTACCTTAACGGAACGATTTAAAACATTAGCCAAAGAGATACCAGCTAATAAAATTTATCAATGGATTGAACAACTCAGTCAAACGCAAAATGATATTCGACTCACAACTAACCCTAAAATTTATTTAGAAGTAGCAATGGTTAAACTCAGTAGCGGACCTGTTCAATCGGGCTCAATAGTTACGAGCAATTCCGAGGTTGTTGATCAACAAGAGTTACAACAGCTAAAAATTGCGGTACAACAATTGCAAAAAGAGCTTAAAGGGCTTAAAGAAAATGGGGTCAAAGTTGCTAATGGTACGTCACAAGAGGCACCAGTTGCGAAACGTAACAAAACAACTGCAACCACTTTCCGTTTACCGCGGGAACGTGTTTTTGAAGTACTACGATCGGCAACGCGTGAGAATTTAGAACAAGTCAAGATGGCATGGGAAGAATTACTAGCCCACTTATCGGTGACTCATAAGGCGATGTTACGTTCAAGTCAACCAAAGGCAGCAAGTCCTAATGGTTTGGTAATCGCTTTTGATTATGAAATTATTTGTCAGCGAGCAGCCAATGATGAAGAGTTGAGTTTGGGTATTCATAATCACTTAAGTAACATCATTCAAGATTATGCACCAAAAGTTGTCTTTATTCCTCAAGAAAATTGGGGGGAATTACGTAAAGAATTTCTACAAGGGAATCAAGAAAAAAATGATCAGTTGGAAGCGACTGAGACAACAAATGAAGAACTTGCCCAAGTAGAACAACAAATCCAACAAGAATTAGCTGTGGAAAAGGCCCAAGAATTATTTGGTGATTTAGCAACAATTATAGAAGATTAAAAGAAGCAATTACAGAAATGGAGCGATGCACAAATGATGCGTGGAATGGGAAATATGCAAGGTATGATGAAACAAGTTCAAAAAATGCAAAAAGAAATGGTTAAAGCTCAAGAGGCTTTAAACGAAAAAGAATTTGTTGGAGAATCAACAAATAGCTATGTTAAAGTACATGGAACAGGTGATAAGAAAATTACAGAAATTATCATTGATCCAGTAATTATTGATTCTGAAGATCCAGAAATGTTACAAGATCTAATCGTAATGGCTGTAAATGATGTCATTACAAAAATTGAAGTTGAAACAGAAGCTGTCATGGGCAAATACACTAAAGGAATGCCAGGATTTTAAGAGAAAAGTAGGGGAATAAATAGTGCATTATCCGGAACCAATTGCAAGATTAATCGCAAGTTATATGAATTTACCAGGAATTGGTCAAAAAACAGCGACTCGTTTAGCTTTTCATACAATTGAAATGAAAGATGAAGTCGTTAATGAATTTGCTAAATCATTACTAAGTGTTAAACGTGATTTAAGCTTTTGTCATATTTGTGGAAATTTAACAGAAGAAGACCCTTGTGAAATTTGTCGAGATAAAACAAGAGATCAAAGTACAATCTTAGTTGTTGAAGAACCAAAAGATGTGATGGCACTTGAAAAAGTTCGAGAGTATCATGGTTTATACCATGTCTTGCATGGTGTTTTATCACCGATGGAAGGGACTGGACCAGAAGATATTAATTTATCAAGTCTGATTAGTCGCTTACATAATGAAACGGTGAAAGAAGTGATTATTGCAACCAACGCTACGACTGAGGGGGAAGCGACCGCGATGTACTTATCTCGCTTGATTAAACCTGCAGGCATTAAAGTGACACGTTTAGCGCACGGCTTGTCGGTTGGTAGTGATATTGAATATGCAGATGAAGTGACATTGCTTAAAGCAGTGGAAGGTCGTCGCGAGTTATAATTTTAAGCAGGATCGATTAGATGGAGGATATCAAGGTGAGTGGAATTTTCATAACAATTGAAGGACCAGATGGAGCAGGTAAAACAAGTGTGATTAGCGAGTTATACCCTCGATTACAGTTAATAGCAAAAGAAGGCATTATTAAGACAAGAGAACCAGGTGGAATTCGGATTGCTGAAAAAATTCGTCAAATTATTTTGGACCCACGTAATGAAGAAATGGACGAGCGGACAGAAGCGTTGTTATATGCAGCGGCACGACGTCAACACTTAGTTGAAGTGATCTTACCTGCATTAAACGAAGGAAAAATCATTATCTGTGACCGTTTCGTGGATAGTTCATTAGCTTATCAAGGCGCGGGTCGTCGCATTGGAATGTCCGAAATTGCACAAATTAATGAGTTTGCTACAGAAGGAACGACACCACATTTCACTTTGTACTTAGATGTTGATTCCGATACAGGATTACGTCGAATCCAACAAAACCGAACGCATCAAATTGATCGCTTGGATTCAGAAGGGTTGGAATTTCACCAACGTGTCCGCCATGCTTATTTAAAAATTGCAGAAGAAAACCCTGAGCGCATTACAAAAATTGATGCACGAATGGGATTACAAGAAGTTGTCGACAAAAGTTTTGCGGCAATTGTAGAGAGGTTTCCAAATTACTTTAAAGGAGAATGATACAGATGAAATTAATTATGGCAGTTATTCAAGACAAAGATAGTAACCGTTTAGCAAATGAGTTTATCGATGCGAATATCCGTGCAACAAAATTATCGTCAACCGGTGGTTTTTTAAAGGCTGGTAATAGTACTTTTATTATTGGTGTAGAAGATGACCGTGTACAAGAAACCTTAGAGTTAATTAAGAAAACGTGTCAATCACGTAGCCAATATTTATCAAGTACAATGTCTTTAGATATGTCATTAGATGGGCAAGTCCCTTATCCAGTGGAAGTTGAAGTTGGAGGGGCAACGGTGTTTGTGTTACCTGTTGAAGGCTTCCATCGTTATTAATTAAGGAGGAGAAGAAATGGAGGAACGCACTTTTTTATTAGCGAACCAAGCCCATGTTTTTTCCTTAATGAAAAAAAATGTTGAGCATGAGCGAATCGCTCATGCTTATCTTTTTGAAGGAGATACAGGGACAGGAAAACATCAAATGAGTCTTTGGCTAGCAAAACGTTTATTTTGTTTAGCTGTTAAAGACAATGACTGTTGCAATGAATGCGTGAACTGTAAGCGAATTGCGACTAATGAGCATCCAAACGTTCAAATAATTGAACCAGACGGACAATCGATTAAAGTTGATCAAATTCGCCAATTACAAAAAGAGTTTGCCAAAAAAGGTTTTGAAAAAGGCCGTCAAATTTTTATCATTCGTCAAGCTGACACGATGAATGTTAGTGCAGCCAATAGTCTCTTGAAATTTTTAGAAGAGCCAGAAGGTGAAATGTTAGCCATTTTGGAAGTTGAAAGTCTCGGGAGGGTCTTGCCAACGATTCAGTCAAGGAGTCAAATTATTCATTTTATCCCATTAAATAAAAAGGAATTGTCAAAAAAAATCCAAGAATCGGGAATCTCTGAGAAAACTGCTAATCTACTTGCAAGCCTTACAAATAGTTACGATAAAGCAGTTGAAATCTCACAAAATGAATGGTTTAATGGTGCTAAGGATGTTATTGAAAAGTGGTTTCTTTATTTAAATAAAAAGGATCCACAAGCATTTATCTATGTTCAAAAAAATTTATTAAGCATCGCAAAAGAAAAATCACAACAACAAATGATTTTAGCGATTCTTTTGTACTATTTTCAATTAGAAAGAGATCAAATGTTACAACATCAAGTATCCGGAAGCCGTTTAAATGCAAATATTGAAAGGATTCTACAGAGCCAGCAAAAATTAGCGGCGAATGTCCCTTTTCAAGGAGTCGCAGAACAGCTTGCTTTACGTATACTTTTTAAGTAAGAGCTACAAGGAAGAGGAGGACAACCCATGGTTGAAGTAATAGGCGTGCGTTATCGTCGTGCGGGACATATATATTATTTTTCTCCAGGTCAGACGAAATTTGCGTATGATGATTACGTATTAGTTGAGTCTCAACAAGCAAAATATATGGCCCAAGTTGCGATACCTAATAAAGAAATGGCCGCAGAGGATCTCCCAGAAGATTTAAAACCGGTCTTACACCGAGCAACAGAAGCAGAAATTTTACAAGATCAACGCAACAAAGCAGATGCGAAAGAAGCGTTGATGCTTGCGAAAGAAAAAATTAGAAAACATGAACTACAAATGAAATTAGTTGATGTAGAATATACTTTTGACCGTAGTAAAATGATTTTTCAATTTACAGCAGATGGTCGCATTGATTTTCGTGAATTAGTTAAAGATTTAGCCGGAGTATTTCGGACGCGGATTGAGTTACGCCAAATTGGCGTGCGCGATGAAGCGAAAATTTTAGGTGGAATCGGTCCTTGTGGGCGTCAGTTGTGCTGTTCAACTTTCCTTGGTGATTTTGTTCCTGTCTCGATTAAAATGGCCAAAGATCAAGGTTTATCATTGAATCCAACTAAGATTTCAGGACTATGTGGACGCTTAATGTGTTGTTTAAAATACGAAAATGATGAATATGAAGCAGCGAAAAAAGAACTACCTGATTATGGAACGGAAGTCATTACCCCAGATGGTAAAGGCCGTGTTGTTGGGCTGAATTTATTGAGTCGCGTCTTAAAAGTTCGCTTAGTTGGTAGAGCAGTCGCGGTTGATTATGATGCAGAAGAAGTTCAAAAAGTTCAAAAAGCAGCTAAAGCAGGTGGTAAACATGTCGATGGATAAACGTTCGCTTTATGACGGTCTCGATGAATTTGAAGGTGAATTACAAGGTTTACTTAAAAAATTAGCTGAAATGAAGTCGTCGTTACAAGAAGTTGTAGAAAAAAATACAACTTTAGAACTGGAAAATCAACGCTTACGTGAGCATTTGAGAGAGTTAAATCAGCCTTCTCAAAGTACAGGTGGTAAAATTAAACAAGAATTGTCACAATCGCGTTTAAATTTGGAAAAAATTTACGAAGAGGGTTTTCATGTCTGCTATGACCTATACGGCTCAAGAAGAGAAAATGATGAACCATGTGCTTTTTGTTTAGAAGTTATCTATCGCGAAAGCGGCCTAGCATAAAAGGTGCAATAAAATCTGCTTTGCTTCGAGTAATTGGAAGGAAATTTGAACAATCGACGGTTTATTCGATTGGAAGATTTTCTGAAATTACCGAGAAGCAGGATTTAATTGCCCGTTCAATTCAGGTGCGAGAAGTGGTGTGTTGACCTTCGAAACTGGAGAGGAAGCCACTCAATCGGCATTTTCGATTGATAGATTGCTTGAAGTTTCGTAAAGGTCAGCCGCTTCAAACCCGTTCAATCCAGGTGCAATAAAATCCGCTTTGCTTTGAGTAATTGAAAGGAAATTTGAACAATCGATGGTTTATTCGATTGGAAGATTTTCTGAAATAATCGAAGAAGAGGGTTGGAGTGCCTAAAAAATCAGATATAAAAAAAAGGGGCGTGGCGGATGCTATCGTCCCTTTTTAAGAGGTGAAAAAGATGGATATTCAAATGAGTTTTAAAGGTGTCGAATCGGGGATTTTATACTTAGTACCGACACCGATTGGTAACTTAGAAGACATGACGTTTCGTAGTGTTAGGATATTAAAAGAAGTTGATTTGATTGCAAGTGAGGATACGCGTAATACACAAAAATTATTGAATCATTTTGAAATTACGACACCGCAACGAAGCTTTCACGAACACAATTACAAAGAACGGATTCCACAATTAATTGAATTGCTACAAGAAGGGACGTCAATTGCTCAAGTGAGTGATGCGGGAATGCCTTCAATTAGCGATCCTGGCCATGAGTTGGTCGTGGCTTGTATTGCAGCCAAAATTAAAGTTGTGGCTCTGCCTGGACCGACAGCGGGTTTGACAGCTTTAATCGCATCTGGTTTAACGCCACAACCCAATTACTTCTATGGATTTTTACCACGTAAGAAAAAAGAGCAACTAGAAGTCTTGAACCAGTTTAAGCAAGAAAAAGCGACAGTCATTTATTATGAATCGCCACATCGTATTCAAAAAACGGTTCAAGTTATGATGGAAGTTTTTGGTGAAACACGTCAAGCAGTTGTTTGTCGCGAGCTAACCAAGCTTCATGAAGAGTATTTAAGAGGGACTCTTGGAGAATTGAATGCCTACTTAAAGGAACACACGATTAAAGGTGAATGTTGCTTGATGGTAGAAGGTGCAACGGAAACTGTTGAGGAAATGATTGATACCCGTAGTTTGAAAGAACAAGTTGAAGCTTTAATCGCTCAAGGCTTAAAACCAAATGATAGCATTAAAGAAGTTGCTAAACGTAATCAATTGAAGAAACAGGCCGTGTATAATGAATACCATGAAATAGATTAAAATCGGGCATAGCCTTATTGATTATTGTGAAAAGTTAAAATAGTGAATTGAGTCGGTCGAGATTTTTTCTCTACCGATTTTTTGTAGTGGATACTTTTTTATTCATCAATTAAGGCTTAACTTGGGATTCTTTATATTGCATGAGAACGTTTGTTTGTATTATAATGGTGCTGAGGTGAGGTAAATGGAGCTAGCATTTCCTTTGAAAAATGATTTATCCCGAAAAATAATACATATTGATATGGATGCTTTTTTTGCCTCGGTTGAAGAAAGAGATAATCCCGAGCTTGCGACTAAGCCTTTAGTCATTGCACGTCATCCAAATGATACAAAGGGGCGAGGGGTTGTAACAACCGCAAATTATATTGCTCGCCAGTATGGGATTCACTCAGCGATGAGTTCACAAAAAGCCTATGAATTGTGTCCACATGCGGTATTTTTACCAGGAAGTTATGAGAAGTATCGGATAATTTCAGATGCAGTTCGTGAAATTTTTCAGCGATATACGGATTTAATTGAACCTGTTTCGATTGATGAAGCGTATCTCGATGTGACGGTCAATAAAATTAATAGCACTTCAGCGATTAAAATTGCTAAACTCATTCAGCAAGATATTTGGCGAGAATTACACTTAACGTGTTCAGCTGGTGTCAGTTATAATAAATTTTTAGCAAAACTCGCTTCAGATTTTCAAAAACCAAAAGGTTTAACGGTCGTTACACCAGAAGATGCCCATGATTTTCTGATGCCGTTAGCAATCGAGAAGTTTCATGGGATTGGGAAAAAAACGGTGCCGATTATGCATGAACTGGGGATTTTTACAGGTGCTGATTTGTACGAAATGAAAGAAATGGATATGATTCGTCAATTTGGTAAGCGAGGTTACTCGCTTTATCGCAAGGTTCGAGGAATTCATAATGCACCTGTCGTAACAACAAGGGAACGAAAATCAATTGGAAAAGAGCATACGTATGGAACCGCTCTAGTTACGGAAGAAGCTGTGTTACGACAATTACGTCAATTATCAGAAGAAGTTGAACGTGCGCTTTCCCGTCATCAAAAACATGGACAGACAATTGTCTTAAAAGTACGGTATGATGATTTTCAAACCATTACCAAGCGTGTAACATTACGTGACTATATTCGTTATAAAGAAGATATTTTTTCACAGATTACGTTAATTTGGGAAAATTTAGCCAGTTCTGATAAGGGAATCCGTTTATTAGGTATTACTTTGACAAATCTTGATCCAGTAACCTATGAAAATATCGTGTTACCATTGTGGGAAAAGTAAGTTTAGTGATATTTAAAATAAGACAAAGAAATCCCGAGCAAATGATTTAATATTTGCTCGAGATTTTTGGTTTAAATGGATTTTTTTATTTGTTCAAATTTTTGTTCCCCGTCGACGCATTTATCCCAAACAATCGCTTGTTTTGCTACGAGAGATTTTTTGACATCGATAATGCGTTGGTTGCTACTGCCTCGAAATTGCAAGTTTAGATTTTTCTTACTTAGCTCAAAGCGACCATCAACTAAAATATCAATTTTACTAAGTAATTCAAGTTTATCTTCGGTTTCTAAGAGTAATTCTTCAAAAGTATACCCCGACCAACTCCAAATGTCTTTTGTATCCCCAAAAGTTGCGTGAACTTGATCGACAATTCGTAAACAAACTTCTGTATTTAAAAATGGTTCGCCACCTAATAAAGTTAAACCTTGGACAAAAGGATGGGCGAGGTCTTCGATAATTTTGTTTTCGAGTTCTTGGGAATAGGGAACGCCATAGCGAAAATTTTGAACGGCCTTATTAAAGCAGCCTTCACAAGCGAAAAGGCACCCACTGACATACAAACTATTTCGCACACCTTCGCCATCAACGAAGTTAAAAGCTTTATAGTCGGCGACATGATTTTGGCTATAGTTTTTTGCAGACCATTCTTTTGGTTTTGGGTTTCTCACTTGGAATCGCTCCTTTTATTTCATATGTTTAACACGGGCAGAAATTTCTTTATGACGTCCATGGACCATTGGACGAGCTTGTGGATTGCCTAAGTAACCACAAGTACGTTTAACAACGTCGCAAGTTTTAGGATCATTGTTGCCGCATTGTGGACATTCAAATCCACGCTCGGTTGGATTGAAATCACCTTCGTATCCACATTCATAACAGTGGTCAATCGGTGTATTTGTACCTAAGTAACCGACACGGTCATAAGAATAATCCCAGACAGCTTCAAGAGCTTTCGGGTTTTGTTGTAGAACAGGGTACTCACAATAATGAATAAAACCACCAGAGCAATACTCAGGGTAATCTTTTTCGAAATCAAGTTTTTCGAATGGTGTTGGATTTTTACGAACATCATAATGGAAACTATTTGTGTAATAATCTTTATCGGTAATATTTTCGACGATACCGAATTTTTCTGTATCTAAACGGCAGAAGCGGTCGGTTAAACTTTCACTTGGTGTTGAGTAAACGCTAAAGTGGTAACCATATTCATTTGACCAATCATCAACGTGCGCTTTTAAAGTTTTTAAGATAGATAAAGTAAAGTCTTTGGCTGTGGGATTATTTTCCCATGCACCGCCAAAGAAAGCTGCAGCAACTTCATAAAGACCGATATAGCCAAGCGAAATCGTTGCCCGACGATTATTAAACAATCGGTCAACTTCTTCGTTACGTTTTAAACGTTCACCAAAGGCACCATACATATACAAAATTGGAGCATTCGCTGGACTAGCTTCCTTACAGCGATTGATCCGGTAAACGAGGGCGTCTTTGACAATGCTTAAGCGTTCTTCTAAAAGGCTCCAAAACCGCTCTGGATTTCCATTTGACTCTAAAGCAACACGCGGTAAATTTAATGTGACAACACCTAAGTTCATACGTCCAACGTTGACTTCTTTGCCATTTGCATCTTTCCAGCCTTGTAGGAACGAGCGACAACCCATTGGTGTTTTAAAACTACCTGTCAATTCAACGATTTTATCGTAGTTCAAGACATCGGGATACATCCGTTTTGTTGCGCATTCTAATGCCAATTGTTTAATATCGTAGTTTGGATCTTCCGGATTGGCATTAACGCCACGTTTCATTGAGAAGATTAATTTAGGGAAAATCGCTGTGCGACCTTCTTTACCGAGACCTTTAATCCGATTTTGTAAGATTGCACGTTGAATTTCACGTTCAAACCAATTTGTACCTAATCCAAAACCAAGGGAGGTAAAGGGAGTTTGACCATTCGACGTGAATAAGGTATTGATTTCATATTCTAAGCTTTGCATTGCATCATAAATATTTTTACGTGTTTGCATGTAAGCATATTCTTCTTGACGTTTAGCACCTTCAATCCACTCTTTAGCATCAGCTAAATGTTTTTCAAAATTCAATTTAGCAAAAGGAGCTAAGAGTTCATCAATCCGATCAGCGGAACAACCACCGTATTGACTAGAAGCGACGTTAGCGATAATCTGTGAAATTTGAGCCGTTGCTGTTTGAATTGATTTTGGTGACTCAACATCGGCGTTACCAATTTTAAATCCATTATTTAACATGCTATTGAAATCAATTAAGCAACAATTTGTCATTGGTGCGTATGGATGGTAATCTAAGTCATGGTAATGAATGTCACCTTTTTGATGAGCATTAGCAACATGAGGCGGTAACATTTTAAGACCAATTGATTTTCCGACAATACCAGCAGTCAAATCGCGTTGTGTATTAAAGACATCGCTATCTTTATTGGCGTTTTCATTGACGATTTGTTGGTCCTTACTCATTAGTTTTTCGATTGTAAAATTAATATCGGTTGCTTTACTTCTTTCAAAGTCACGACGTGTACGGTAATGAATGTATTGTTCCGCTAAAGCATACTCACTATTTTCAAGCAAAATATGTTCGACAATATTTTGGATTTCATAGATTTTAATATTTTCAGTAAAACGGTGGACGATTTCTAAATCAATTTTTTCAACCATTTTTAAAATTTGTTCATGATCAAGGGGCGAAAGCTCACCAGAAATTTGTTTTTTTGCTTTGACAAGGGCATCATAAATTTTTTGATCATCAAAATCGACTGAACGGCCATCACGCTTGATAATTTTCATACTTGATAGGCTAGGATGGAACGAAACAATTTGTTCACTTTTTCTCTTTGTGTTCATCATTATTACCAACTCCTTAAATTCTTCTTATTTATCATAATCTAAAATAAGAGGAGAATCAACTATATATAGTGTCTTTTCCAAGTCTTTAAAAAGACTTGGCACTATATGTAGTGTTTATGCAATGTTGGTTAATAATAGAAGTCAATGAAAATAAGCTTTTATCGTCGTTTTCAATTACACAAAGTGAATATAAAATCTTTGTGATGAATAATTTAAACAAGAAACCCCAAATTCAAGAGGACTAGTGCTATAATTAAGAAGTAGATGATAATAAAGGAGTGTTCAAACGAATGTTAGAAAAGAAAGATGAACAACTATTAATTGACTTGACTTCCGCTCGTGGAGTTCCAGGAAATGAAGAAGAGGTTCGTGAAGTATTTAAATCCTACGCTAAAGATTTTGCTGAAGATGTTTTCTTTGATGGCTTAGGAAGTGTTATTGCAAAACATTCAGGTGTTAACGGTGGCGGTCCAAAAATTCTAATTTCAGGCCATATGGATGAAGTTGGTTTTATGGTTACTAAAATCAGTGAAAAAGGTTTTATTGAATTTCAAACGCTAGGCGGTTGGTGGGGACAAGTAATGTTGGCTCAACAAGTTGAAATTAAAACACAAGCTGGCAAAATTATTCATGGGGTAATTGGGTCAAAACCACCACACGTTTTAACACCAGACGCGCGTACAAAACCATATGATGTGAAAGATATGTTTATTGATATCGGTGCTTCAAGTGAAGAAGAAGCGAAAGGCTGGGGAATCCGCCCAGGTGATATGATTACACCATATATTGAATATAAACGCATGAATGATAGTAAATTCTTATTAGCGAAAGCTTGGGATAACCGTGTAGGTACGGCTGTTTCTTTACGTGTATTAGAAAACTTAGCGAACCAAGGACACGAAAACTGCTTATTTGCAGGAAGTAATGTAATGGAAGAAGTTGGTTTACGTGGTGCGCGTACAAGTACACATTTAGTCAACCCAGATATCGCCATTGCGTTAGATACTGGTACGGCAGGTGATACACCAGGAATGACACCAAAAGAAGCAGATTCAGTTTTAGGTAAAGGACCACAAGTCTTAATCTTTGATGCTTCAATGATTCCACATAAAAAATTATTAAACTTTGTTATTAACGTAGCAGAAGAATTAGAAATTCCATTCCAATATACGGTAATTGGTGGTGGAGGAACGGACGCTGGACAAATGCATTTAACACGTAATGGTGTTCCTTCAATTGCGATTACGGTTCCTGTTCGTTACTTACATTCTCATACTTCAGTTATTCATGAAGATGATTACTTAAATACAGTTAAATTAGTAACAGAAGTTGTTCGTCGTTTAGATGATGCAGCTGTTAAAGAACTTTTAAGCTACTAATTGTTATAAAAAAGAGGTTACCATTCAACTTGGTGACCTCTTTTTTGAATATAAATGATTATTTCTGTTCGGAAATAAAAAACAACGTTCTAGCAATTTATCTGCGTTTTTTCCATTGCTGATAAAAATCGAGACTCAGAAACAGCACACCGTAAATAGGAATTGCAATGAGTAATATTGTCAGAAAATCACGTGTTGCAGCATAAGAGAAAGTATTCCAGCCTTTAATACAAAACGTAGCGATAATATAAGAAATAGGAGTGAGTAAAAGGTAGCGAATAAGCCTTTGACCTTTTTTTAATTTATTAGCAATGAACAATAAAACCAAGAAGAGAGCGGTTAATAACAGGGCAAGACGAACGTAGCCACCAAGAAGTAACCTTGGAAGAGTTATCATACCACCGTTTCCAGCTAAATCTTTTCCGTAAAGTAATTGATTTTCTGTCTGGTTAGCAGAAACATAATAAATACTTATAATGTTTTCATTGTCTGGATTCAACAGCAGTGCTTCGACGGGCTTATTATTTGTAAGCTGACTCCAAACAGAGTCCCAAGTGCTTATATAGTAAATAAAACTTAGACCATCTTCAGCAAGCTCTTTTTCAACTTTGTAATTAGCGACCTGTTGATTGAAATTGACAGTCAATTCACTATTAGCTCTTTCAACAATAGTTACGCTGTCCTTTGAATAGGAAAGGTAGCTTGGTTTTGTTAAGTAATTAATTCCTGTTATTGAAATAATAAGTGTGAGCAGGATTGAAAAAATTACGGCTTTAAATTTGTCTTTAAAGAGTTTTTCTTTTACTAATTTTAAGCCATTACTATTAATATCCAGTGGGATTTCATCCTCGTTTTGCATCGCAGCAAGCTCTTGCTGGCAATCAGAACAGTCTTTTAGATGACTTTCGATTAGTTTTCGACTTTCATCACTCACGATATCTTCAGCGTACAAAGGTATAATATCCTGAATGACTTCACATTCAATCTTCATTCTTAATTCTCCATTTCTCTTTGATTTTTTTTCGAGCACGATGATACGTGACACAAGCCCAATTTTCATTTTTTTGAAAAAGTAAACCAATTTGTTTAAAACTCAACTCTCCAAAAGTCCGTAAGTTAAAGACTTCCTTATAAGGATCGTTTAGTTCGTGAATCAATTGGTGGATTTCCATCGAAGTTTCTTTTGACTCGAGTGTTTGCTCAATATTAAATGTATGCTTACTTTCTTGAACTTGTTCAACGACAATGATTTTTTTATTTTTACGCAAATAGGAAAAATAACTATTTTTCGCAATTTGACATAACCATACGCGAATATCACAATTGCCTTTAAAAGAGTCAATCGATTGCAAGGCTTTCAAAAACGTTTCGGATGTGATATCCTCGGCAATGCGATCATCGCCAGATAAACTTTTGACATACAAATAGACATCACGAAAATAATCTTTGTATAATTCTTCAAAATCGGTCACTTTTTCACCTCCTACATATAAGACGCCTGTGGTTCGATTATCTTACAAAAAAGCAATAATTATTTTAAATAAAATGTTTCTATGAAGATGAACTAAAAATAGTTAACTAGATTTCGTGAAACCAAAAAATAAACGAATGTTATTTTTCTCATTTCTTTCAAAATATGATACTCTATGTTTGGAGGTGGAATCAATGAAGATTACAACATTAGGTTGCCTAGGAGCCTATCCGTATAATGGTCAAGGTACGACAAGTTTTTTAATTGAGTCAGATGACTATCACTTACTAATCGACGCAGGAAGTGGCACACTATTAGAATTAGAAAAAGTACTCGATCCACTAGCTTTGAACGCAGTGATTATTAGTCACTATCATCACGATCATATCGCTGATTTAGGTGTATTACAATATTATTGGCAATTGCATCCTAAAACAGAGGAACGAGAGCTATTACCAATTTATGGTCACGGCGAAGATTCGATTGCTTTTGAGCGTCTAACACTACCAAATGTTTCACAGGGGTTTGACTATCTACAAAAAAAAAAGCCTTGAAATCGGGCCTTTTTCGATTACATTTATGAAAACAATTCATCCAGTTATTTGTTATGCGATGCGAATTGTGGAAAAGTCGACCGGAAAAGTTTTTGTCTTTACTGGGGATTCTGGGTATTTAGAAAGCTTTATTGATTTTACGCAAGATGCCGATTTATTTTTGGCCGATACGTATTTGTTTGCCGGCAATGAAAAACATTTTGCTCATTTTACCTCGAAAGAAGCGGGAGAAATTGCTAAATCGGCCAACGTAAAACACTTAGTACTAACCCATTTACCTCAACACGGCGATTTAGAGCAACTACAAAAAGAAGCACAAGACGCAGCTGGCGATACGGTTGAAGTATCATTAGCGGCTGTTGGAAAAGTATTTAAAATTTAGGAGGATGTCCCAATGATTTTTGTTCCAAATACCATTCACGATCCAAAAATAAACTTAGCTATTGAAACATTTTTACTACAAGAAATGAAAATTGATGAGCCGATTTTACTATTTTATATTAATGAGCCATCAATCATTATTGGCCGAAATCAAAATACGATTGAAGAAATCAACCAAGATTACGTTGAAGAAAAAGGGATTCATGTTGTCCGTCGTTTAAGTGGCGGTGGAGCGGTTTACCACGACTTTGGGAATTTAAACTTCAGTTTTATCATGCCAGATGATGGCAATTCATTCCGAGACTTTGCTAAAGTTACAAAACCGATTATTCAAGCATTGCATGAGTTAGGTGTGACAGGTGCGGAATTAAAAGGACGTAACGATTTAGTAATTGGCGATAAGAAGTTCTCAGGAAATGCGATGTATGCAACAAATGGTCGAATGTTTGCTCATGGAACAATTATGTTTGATAGTGAGATTGATGAAGTTGTTAATGCACTAAAAGTCCGTGCAGATAAGATTGCTTCGAAAGGGATTAAATCAATCCGTTCGCGTGTAACAAATATCAAACCATTCTTAGATGAAAATCATAAATCGATGAATACTGATGATTTTGCACAAGCGATTTTGTTTAAAATTTTCGGTGTGGATTCAATGGCTGAAATTAAAACGTATACCTTAACCGAAGATGATTGGAAAAAGGTTCATGAAATTTCGGATAAGTATTATGCTAACTGGGAATGGAACTATGGAAAATCACCTAAGTTTGAGTTGGAACGTCGTAAACGATTCCCAATTGGTTCTGTAGAAATGAAATTAAACGTCCAAAAAGGCGCTATTTCAGAAATTCGGATCCACGGAGACTTCTTCGGATTAGGTGAAATTAAAGACGTTGAAGATCAACTAACTGGTGTAAAATACGAAAAAGATGCATTAAAAGCCGCAATCGATAAAATCGACATTGGCAAATATTTTGGAAATATCACAGCAGATGATTTATTAGAGTTAATTTATTAAATGGATTACTGGATAGCTCTTTTATCCTAAAATATTCATCAAAAAGCTTCAAGAACGTTCGTCTACCAACGAATGCGCTTGAAGCTTTTTTCATTGCTACTCATTTTGTGAAAATGAGAGTTGACAGAATACAGACTTAAGACCGATTTTTTCAAAAAACAATTGTGATAGATTAGTAAACAGTCAATGAATAATTTAAGGAGGACAATCACAGTGAAACAAGTAGTAGAAGTTAAAGAAATTACAAAAATATACGGTAAAAAGAATGAAAAACAATATGCCGCCTTAAAAGGAGTAACATTTTCGGTTGAAGAAGGTGAATTTGTAGGGATTATGGGGCCTTCTGGATCAGGTAAAACAACGTTATTAAACATGCTATCGGCTCTCGATCAACCAACAGAAGGGACTGTTTCGATTGGAGGACAAAGTTTATTAGGGATGAAAGAAACGCAATTAGCCGATTTTCGAGGAAAAAATATCGGCTTTATTTTTCAGGATTTTAATTTATTAGAGAATTTAACGATGTATCAAAATATTGCCCTACCGTTATCGTTACAAGGAGTAAGTACAAAAATAATTGATAATAAAGTTGCAGAAATCGCTAAAGTCTTAGGCATTGAAGCCATTCTTGAAAAATATCCGACGGAAGTTTCTGGGGGACAAAAACAACGTGTTGCAGCAGCTAGAGGATTAATTCATCAGCCCCAATTATTGTTGGGAGATGAGCCGACAGGAGCCTTAGATTCAAAAAATGCAAAAAATTTACTTGAAGCACTCCGTCAATTAAATGAAGAGCATCAACGCACTATCTTAATGGTGACACATGACCCGATGAGTGCTAGTTATTGCAAACGTATTTTATTTATTCAAGATGGTGAAATTTATCGCGAAATTACACGTGAAGGTAGCCAACGTGCTTTTTATCAAGAAATTCTGAGCATTTTATCCCATGCGGATTTTGAAGAAAGTCAGGTGTAGATTAATGACTTTCAAATTAGCTTTAATGAATATCAAAAAGCGAGCAATGGATTATATTGTTTTGCTAATGGGATTAGTGATTGCCGTTGCTACTTTTTATGTTTTTCAAACATTATCACTAAATAAAGGATTTTTAGAAGAGATGATTCCGAGTCTTGCGATGATTGGGATGATTTTCCAATTAGGGGCCGTTTTATTAGGAATGATTACGATTGTCTATTTATTTTATGCCAACTCGTTTTTACTTGCGATGCGTCAAAAAGAGTACGGGATGTATTTGATGTTGGGCGCTAAAAAAAATAAAATTCGCCAAATGATGACGATTGAACTTTTTAGTTTAGGAAGTCTATCGGTCCTTTTAGGAATCATCGGTGGAATGCTTTTCGGACAAGTTGCAACGGGTTCTTTAATGTCTAAAATGGGCTTAACAAGTAACTCATACCAAGCTTTCTCACCATTGGCAATTCTTGTGACTGTTATCTTTTTTGCTATTTTATTTTTATTAGCTGCTATCTTTAATGGGATGAAGTTTACGAGAACACCTTTGTTAGTACTTTTAAAAGAAAATGAAGTCGGTGAAAGGTCTCAAAAGAAACCGCATTTTACTTTCTTTTTAACACTTTTTTCATTAGTACTTTTAGGGATTGGCTATTATTCTTTATGGCATTTAGAAACCATTGGCTTTAAAGGTCTGGTGATTGCCTTATTTACCATCACCTTTGGTACGTTTTTCTTTTTTAAAGCCTTATTACCTTTTGTTGTCAATCGCCTAAAAAACCAAAAAAGCTTTTCAAATAAAAATTTAAGAATGTTTACTTTGTCTCAATTGAGTTTTAAAGCAAGTGCTTTAAGTCGTGTACTAGGAATGGTAGCAATGCTATTTGCTCTTTCTCTAGGTGCAATTAGTGTTGGGAATGGTTTTAATAGTTATAAAGAGGCATTATTAAAACAATTTCCTTATGATGTACTAATTCATAATCCAAAACCTGAGTCACTGAAGGAAGTCGATAAATTAACAATTAAGCAACAGCAAATTTATCAGATGAAACAAGTCGACAATCAAAAGTATTTCATTGAAAGTGAATTAAAAGAATCACCAATCATGATTCAAGAAGATTTTGGTTTTGAAGGAAAAATGAAACCTTATGATAAATTAAAAGCAGGCGATCAATTTTCATTTGATCAAGATGGCGAGTTAAATTTCCAAAT
>DXBN01000101.1 GCA_019116505.1 Candidatus Enterococcus avicola
AACTGGGGTAGCTGGATTCGAACCAACGCATGAGGGAGTCAAAGTCCCTTGCCTTACCGCTTGGCTATACCCCAATAAAAAAGGCGAACGAGGGGAATCGAACCCCCGAGTGTCGGAGCCACAATCCGATGCGTTAACCACTTCGCCACGATCGCCATGACTATTCTCTCGAAGCGATTAATCTCGCCTCAACAGTTTCTTATTATACACCAGTTAATTTAAATTACAACCTCTTTTTTGATTTTTTTCTTTTTATTTTCATGTTATCTTACTTAAAATAATAAATCTTCCAAAACCTATTAAATAGTGGTTTTAGAAGACTCATCATTTTGTAATACACGTTATCTTTCAATCATCATTTTCTTTTATTCTTCTTTTTTCCAGAAATCTGTAATCGCGCCTTTAGATGAACTTGATACGATATGGGCATACTTTCCAAGTACGCCACGTGAATGTAATGGCGGAATTACGAGCGCAGATTGTCGTTTTATTAACTCCTCTTTCGTGACAGCCATCGTTAGCTCTTTGGTGTCTTGATCGATTGTTACCATATCACCTGTTTGAAGTAGCGCAATTGGTCCACCATCTTGCGCTTCAGGGGTAATATGTCCAACAACTAATCCATAAGTACCGCCTGAAAATCGTCCATCGGTTAAGAGAGCTACCGTCTCCCCTTGTCCTTTCCCTACAATCATACTTGAAAGTGAAAGCATTTCAGGCATACCTGGACCTCCTTTAGGTCCAACATAGCGGACAACAACTACATCGCCATCGATAATTTCATCTGATAAAACGGCTTGAATCGCTTCTTCTTCTGTGTTAAAGACTTTAGCAGGACCAACGTGACGACGAACTTTTACGCCTGAAACTTTAGCGACTGCTCCATCTGGTGCTAAATTCCCATGTAAAACAATTAGTGGACCATCTTCACGTTTAGGCCTTTCTAAAGGCATAATAACTTTTTGTCCTTCAGTTAGAGAAGGAACATCGGCTAAGTTTTCCGCAATCGTTTTTCCAGTAACCGTTAAGCAGTCGCCATGAATAAAACCTTTTTCAAGTAAGTATTTCATCACGGCTGAAACACCACCAACTTCATATAAATCTTGAAAAACGTATTGACCACTTGGTTTTAAATCTGCTAAATGAGGAACTTTTTCTTGAAAATCATTAAAATCATCTAACGTTAAATGAACATTAGCGGCATGCGCCATTGCCATTAAATGTAAAATCGCATTCGTCGAACCACCTAAAGCCATGACAACTGTAATCGCATTCTCAAACGCTTTACGTGTCATAATGTCTTTCGGGTAGATTCTTTTTTCTAATAACTTCAAGACTGCTTCACCTGCAGCTTCAACGTCGCGTAACTTGGCTTCTGTTGTTGCTGGATTGGAAGATGAACCTGGTAAACTCATTCCCATTGCTTCAATTGCAGAGGCCATCGTATTTGCCGTATACATGCCCCCACAGCCACCAGGTCCCGGACAAGCATTGCATTCAATCCGACGAACTTCTTCAGCTGTCATATCGTTATGATTCCATTTACCAATGGCTTCAAAAACGGACACAAGATCAATATCTTTTCCATCCAATTTACCAGGGGCAATGGTACCACCATAAACAAAAATTGCTGGAATTTCGGTATTCGCAATCGCAATCATACAGCCCGGCATGTTTTTATCACAGCCACCAATGGCTACAAACGCATCACAGTTATGACCGCCAACAGCCGCTTCCACAGAATCTGCGATAATATCCCGAGAGGGTAGTGAATAACGCATACCAGGCGTGCCCATCGCAATTCCGTCAGCTACCGTAATCGTACCAAATTGAACTGGCCAACCACCTGCTGTTTGAACTCCTTTTTTAGCTAACTTACCTAAATCATGTAAGTGAATGTTACAAGGCGTATTTTCAGCCCACGTGCTAATCACACCAATAATCGGTTTTTTAAACTCTTCATCTCCCATACCTGTAGCACGTAACATCGCTCGGTTTGGTGATTTAACCATACTGTCATATACATTACTTCGAATTCTAATATCTTTTTTATGATCTTTTGTCAATCGAAAAACGCTCCCCTCAAAAAAGCTTGATATAATTGTCAGTATTTTCATACTATTTGAATTACATTCTAACATAAAAATGAAAGAAATCTAGTAATAAAGTGAAAAATAGATGAATATTCTATTGCAAAAATTTCGTTTTCATGAAAAAATGAGAAGCATATTGAAGTTTAAAGATGGAAGGATTTGATAAGTATGAGAGATGATATCAAAATTAATGAACGAGCAAAAGCGATTAGCAATCAATTAATCGAAAAACTAGAACAAATTTACGACCCAGAAATCGAAGTCGATATTTATAATTTAGGGTTTATCTATGAAATTCAACTTGACGAACAAAATCATTGTGATATTACCGTTACTTTTACAGGTATTGGTTGTGAATGTATCGAATCCGTTCCAATCGAAATCGAAGCTGCTCTTTTACAAATACCAGTAATTAAAAGTGTCGAGGTCCATATCGTCTGGTCCCCTGCATGGAAAATCACTCGTATTAGCCGCTTTGCACGAATTTCATTAGGAATCAATCCAGGTTAATCTAAATGCCTTTAATCGATAGTTATGTGTCGATTAAAGGCGTTTGGATTATATTCTCATGAAACGCTTTTTATAGTAGGTTTCAGTAAATGCCCAAAATATAAAATATTTAGAAACCTACTTTTATATTTTCAATCCAAACTAAATATTGTATGAGTACATTAGATAATTTTTTAGTTCCATCACTTCTCAAAAACTATATCAAATAAAACTTCACTTTCTTGATATAGCGGTACTTCTCTTTTGCAATACAATGATAGGTATCAATTCTCTGATTATTAAGATGGTACTCATACAATTCTTCAATTTCAGCTACCATTTACATAGAAGCAACTGAGAGTCGTAATGAGAAAGTAATGGAAAAATTCATCAGCTTTATGTCGTCAAGTTGATGAATTCGTAGTTACTTCCGTAGTTAGTTTGATTTTCCTCTCTAAAAAAATAGCAAAAAAATGCATCAAAGGTCTTATAAACCTTGATGCATCAGTAATACCGACGGCCGGGTTCGAACCGGCACGCCCTCGCGGGCATTGGATTTTGAGTCCAACGTGTCTGCCAGTTCCACCACGTCGGCGAATTAAATAAAGTAAAGGCGGTAACCGGATTTGAACCGGTGATGAAGGTTTTGCAGACCTCTGCCTTACCACTTGGCTATACCGCCATTATCTCTAAAAAAACTGGGGTAGCTGGATTCGAACCAACGCATGAGGGAGTCAAAGTCCCTTGCCTTACCGCTTGGCTATACCCCAATAAAAAAGGCGAACGAGGGGAATCGAACCCCCGAGTGTCGGAGCCACAATCCGATG
>DXBN01000102.1 GCA_019116505.1 Candidatus Enterococcus avicola
CACCTGTTGTCGCTAAGAAAATATTCCCTAAGATTAAAATCCCTAAATGGTTATCTGGATTTAAGATTAATTGAATGGCATACATTGGATTTAAGGCACGAATCATCGATAAGTCTTGACTGAAATTAAGTAGCCCTACACCTCCTAAAAAAGTAAACCATAAAAACATCACCGGTCCAAATGCTTTTCCAACGACATCGGTTCCAAAACGTTGGAGCCCAAATAATACAAGTAAAATCACTAATGTAATAATCATAATGACATTTTGATTATTACCAAACGTTTCATAAAATAAGGGGACACCACGCAACCCTTCGATTGCAGTTGTCACGGTTACAGCTGGCGTCAACACGCCATCAGCCAGCAAGGCAGCGCCACCGATCATTGCTGGAATAATCAAATATTTCCCTTGTTTTCTTACAAGTGTATAGAGTGAAAAGATACCACCTTCCCCATGGTTATCAGCATTTAAAGCAATTAATACATATTTTATTGTCGTTAATAAAGTTAATGTCCAAAAGATTAACGAAATCGTTCCTAAGATAAAGTCTTGATTGATTGTTTGAAGACCGCCATTTCCTTCAACAATTGCCTTCATTACATATAAAGGACTTGTTCCGATGTCGCCATATACGACACCCATTGCAACAAGTAAACCTGCTGCTGGTAATTTCCCTTTTTTACTCATTTTTCTCCCTAACTCCCTTAATTTTTCATCGATTCAATGTAAATAAACTCAAAATGAAACACTTCAAGAGATATCATCTTATCAAAAAATAATATCTTTAAAATGTTTTGATGGTCCATATTTCAAAGAGTTCAACTTTAGATGAATGCCTGTATTATCTATTTTTTTTAAGGTCAGGGTCAACCCAAAAAAGTTAATTATAACTATGGTTTCCATTCACTTTTTTTATGATAAAAAAAGATGACAGCCGATTAGACTATCACCTTACTCTTGCTTCATTATTTATTTTTTTATCGTCAATGTCATTGCATTTAAAGCAACAATAACTGTACTTAATGACATTAAAATTGCACCGACCGCTGGACTTAGTACAATCCCAACTGGTGCTAAAATTCCGGCTGCTAAGGGGATCGCAATCAGATTGTAACCTGCCCCCCACCACAAGTTTTGGACCATTTTACGACGAGTCTGCTTTGCTAAATCAAGGAAACGTAGAATGTCCTCTGGATTACTATTCGTTAAAATAATATCTGCTGAGTCCAACGCAACGTCTGTTCCTGCACCAATCGCAATTCCGACAGTCGCGCGAGCTAAGCTTGGTGCGTCATTAATCCCATCACCAACCATCGCAATCCGCTGTCCTTCGCTCACAAGTTTTGTCACAATCGCTTCTTTATCTTCAGGCAAGAGTCCTCCTTGGAAATTCGTAATCCCTAAATAATTGGCAACATTTTTTGCAGCTTCTTCATTATCGCCTGTCAGCATAACAGGTTCAATTTTACGTTCAATTAGACTTGCAATAAACGCTTTAGCTTCTGGTTTAACTTTGTCACCTAAAGCAATCAAGCCAATTAACTGGTCCTCAATCAATAAGTAACTAATCGTATTTCCTTGCTCTTGATATTTTCCAATAATCTTTTGATCAACGACTAGATCTAAACGTTCCAAAGCCTTACCATTCACAATTTTAACTTGTTTCCCTTCAACGATTCCTTGTAACCCAATCCCTGTTAAATTTTTTTCTTCGGTTGCTTGATAAAAACTAATTCCTTTTTCCTTGATATGGCTCATGATTCCTTTGGCAATTGGATGGTTCGCTGAAGCTTCCAATGCACCAATGTATTGCAACATTTCAGTGATTGTATATTGTTCATTCAATAGTTCTGCACCAGTAACAGCAAATAAACCTTCTGTTAAAGTACCTGTCTTATCTAAGAGTACTTTATCAATGTCATGGCCGTTTTCTAAAGCCATACGATTTTTTAACAATAAACCATTCTTAGCTGCAATCGATGTTGAACGAGCAACAACCAAAGGAATGGCTAAACCTAATGCATGCGGACAGGCAATGATAAAGACGGTTACCATTCGCTCTAACGCCAAGGGTAAATCACCTAAGATAAGCCAAACAGCAAAAGAGCTTAAACCGACAGTTAAAGCAATATAAAACAACCATTTTGCCACTTTATCTGACAAGGCTTCTAATTTGGATTTCTCTGACTGGGCCTTGCGCACCATTTCCATCACTTTCGCTAAATAACCGCTTTCGCCCGTTCCAGTTACGCGAATCTGTATAGTACCATCGCCATTGACCGAACCTCCGATAACTCGATCATTGACTTTTTTTACCACACCACGTGATTCGCCGGTAACAGCCGATTCATCCGCAATCGATGAACCCTTTTCGATAATACCATCGGTTGGCATTTTATCACCAGCTCTGACAACTAATGAATCACCTTCATGGACCATTTGTAGTGAAACAGTCTCTTGCTCCCCATTGTCCTTAATGCGAGTTACTTCATCCGGTAACAATTCAGCCAATTTTTTTAAGGCGTCTCCAGCATTAGCAACTGCATTCATTTCAATCCAATGGCC
Organism: Candidatus Enterococcus avicola; assembly: GCA_019116505.1. Classification (GTDB taxonomy): domain Bacteria; phylum Bacillota; class Bacilli; order Lactobacillales; family Enterococcaceae; genus Enterococcus_I; species Enterococcus_I eurekensis. Next base: position 2,567 of record DXBN01000102.1, read on the forward strand.
AAGTAACATAATTACGATTAAGGAAGCCAATTCCCAAAAGAAATCCATTACATGATGATGGCTAAATTGATTAATAACAAAAGCGTACAGACTATAAATGTAAGCCACGGTAATCCCCATTGAAATCAACGTCATCATAGCAGGATTTTTTGCCTTTATTTCCATTTTAGCGCCACTTAAAAATGGTTGCCCTCCGTATAGAAATAAAATAGTTGCTAATATTAATACGAGCCATTCTGATCCAGGAAATTGAAATTGAAACGGTAAATCAACACCCATCATAGGGGAAATAAGTAAAATCGGGATTGCTATGATAAGTGACAACCAGAATTTTTGTTTGAAATTTCCATGATGCATGGAATGATCCATTCCCTCATGATCGTGACTATCCTGGTTATGATGATCATTTCCCATCTGATGATCACTGTGCGAACTTTCCATCGTCATCGAATGATTATTATGATGATGTTGGTGATTAGAATGTGCTTGAGGTTGCTCCATATGATGCTGTTCGTGGTGATTATGTTCTTCTTTCATATTACTTTCCTCCTCTACTTCTAACGATTACATACGTAATCTACAAAACAACTATAATATTATCAGTCATTTATGTCAAATAATTCACTCGTTCAAACATAAAAAGAGATTGCCCTAAGCTTACACTTAGTACAATCTCTTTTTATCTATTTAACTGGGGTAGCTGGATTCGAACCAACGCATGAGGGAGTCAAAGTCCCTTGCCTTACCGCTTGGCTATACCCCAATAAAAAAGGCGAACGAGGGGAATCGAACCCCCGAGTGTCGGAGCCACAATCCGATG
>DXBN01000103.1 GCA_019116505.1 Candidatus Enterococcus avicola
TACTTCACCTTGGAGATCTTCTTTATTTGCATAGGCAACTGCATGAACGACCCCGTGAAGTTCGCCAGCGTATTCTTTGATTTCTTCAAAAGCACGCTCAATCCTATCATCACTTGCTACATCACATTCAACTAAAAACTCATTGCCATTCAATAATTTTTCCAAAGGTTTTTTCATTCGCTCACTTTGGTAAGTATAAATAACTTCAGCACCTTGGTCACGCAAAGCTTGGGCACACCCCCATGCAATACTACGTTTATTGGCAACACCCATGACCACGATTTTTTTCCCTGCTAGAAAACTCATAATTCCACTCCTTATAGTTATATCAACAAATTTTTTTAATAAGTCATTCCATGAACCATACTCATGATTTCTTATTATTGTCGATAATTGTTTGATTGTCAAACTAAATTTATTATTTTTCATCTGAAGTTGCTAATTTGACGAAAATATGATACTTTGATAATCAAAGTAATGCAATCTTTTAAATTATCGAAAAGAGGGAACTTGATGAAAAAGTTTTTAACTGAAACGGAAGTCATGGACTTAATTCCTAACCGTTTTCCAATTATTTATATCGATTATGTAGATGAAATTGAACCAGGGAAAAAAATTATAGCAACAAAAAATGTCACAATTAACGAAGATTTCTTTCAAGGGCATTTCCCGGGAAATCCAGTGATGCCAGGAGCTTTAATTTTAGAAACGTTAGCGCAAGCGGGATCAATTTTAATTTTGAAATCAGAAGAATTCTTAGGACGCACGGCTTACATTGGTGCAATTAACCGAGCAAAATTCCGTCAAAAAGTGGTTCCAGGAGATACAATGAAACTGTCTTTTGAAATTATTAAAGTTAAAGGACCTGTTGGAACAGCGGATGCGATTGCAACTGTGGATGGTAAAGTTGTTGCCGAATGTGAGTTTACGTTCATAGTCGGAGAACAGAAACAAGCCAAATAAGAAGTTTATAAAATAAATAAGTCACAAACCCAGTGTTTTAAGGGTTTTTGGCTTATTGTAATTGTTTTAATGATTGCCCATTTCAATCGAGATAAAAAAAGCACGTGATCTCTATTAATATTAGGGTCACGTGCTTTTTTTTATTTTGCTTCTTGCAAGACTTTCATGCTTTCGATTGTTACTTCTTCTTTAGGTAGATCGTTTGCATCCGTTTCGACTTTGGCAATGGCATCGACAACGTCCATGCCTTCAATGACCTGACCAAAGACAGTGTAGTTACCATCTAAACTAGGAACACCACCATTTTTATAAGTTTCAATGATTCTTTCAGGTGTGAATTGAATCGCTAAATCTTTTGTCATATCTTGGGTATTTTGAACAATAAAGAATTGGCTTCCTTGGCTATCAAGTGCTTGAGCGCGAGCCATCGAAAGGGCACCGCGAATATGATAAAGTTGTTTTGAGATTTCAACAGAAAAACCATCACCCCAAATACTTTCGCCGCCAGTACCATTACCTTTTGGATCGCCACCTTGGATCATGAATTCTTCAATCACACGGTGGAAAGAAGTCCCTTCATAGTAGCCATCTTTCGCATGGGTAATAAAGTTTTCAACTGCTTTTGGTGCGATTTCAGGGAATAATTTAACGGTGATGTTTCCCTTAGAAGTTGTTATTTCAACGACACTTTCATTTTCTTGAACTTCTGTCTCTAATTGCGGTAATTCAACTTGGCTTAGGTCGACAGATGAAGAAGCTGTTTCAGAACTTTCAACAGTCCCATTTGCGCTAGGAGAACAAGCTGCCAATGCAAAAGCTGTGATAATTGTTGTAGATAGAATTGCTAAATTTTTGATTTTCATTAAATTTGTAAGTCCTTTCTTTTTCAGATCTTCTTTATCATAACAAAAAAGCATAAAATTGAACAGGGAGTAAAAGTAAAAACGAGAAAAGATAGACCTTCAGGAAGCGCTTTGCTATAATTGCATTCTAACCAAAGATTATAATGAATGATAGGGGGCAGTTACACAATGGGAAAATTAGGAATTTCGATTTATCCAGAACGTTCAACTTTTGAAAAGGACAAAGCGTATTTAGATTTAGCACATAAATACGGATTTAAACGTGTATTTACTAGCTTGTTACAAATTACCGAAGACAAAGATAAAGTGCTTGCTGAATTTAAACAAGTAGTAGACTATGCAAATTCATTAGAAATGGAAGTTATGGTTGATATTAACCCGGACCTGTTTACACAATTAGGCATTTCATATGACGATTTATCTTTCTTTGATGAAATGGGAGCTTATGGTGTCCGTTTAGATTTAGGCTTTACTGGATCAGAGGAAGCCCGTATGACGCGTAACCCATACAATATCAAAATTGAAATTAATATGAGTCAAGGAACAAGTTATGTCGATAATATTATGACTTATTCACCAAACACGGCTAATTTACTAGGTTCACATAATTTTTATCCGCATCGTTATACAGGATTAGAGTACAATCACTTTGTTGCTTGTTCTGAAAAATTCCGTAAATACAATTTAAATACGATGGCATTTGTCAATTCGCATGCTGCAACATTTGGACCGTGGCCGACACAAGATGGTTTGTGTTCGTTAGAAGACCATCGTGAATTAGAAATTGGGACTCAAGTCAAACATTTGATGTTGACAGGTTTGATTGATGATATTTCAGTTGGTAACGCTTATGCTTCAGAAGAAGAACTAAAAGCGATGGCTGAAGCTTTCCAATCACCATATCCAATTATTAAAGTGGTTCCAGGGGAAGACATTACTGAAAATGAACGTGTTTGTTTGTTTGATAATATGCATAGTTACCGCGGGGACCGTTCCGCTTATATGTTGCGTTCAACAATGACGCGTGTATATTACAAAGATAGAGAATTCCCAGCGCATACAACAAGAGATATCGTTCGTGGCGATGTCTTGATTGATAATGTTGGTTATGGTCAATACAAAGGTGAAACACAAATTGCCTTAAAAGAGATGAAAAACGACGGACGTGTGAACGTGGTGGGTCGTATCTCGGAAGACGAGCTTTTCTTGTTAGAATTCTTAAAACCATGGTCCAGCTTTAAATTAATTGAAGTTAAATAGTAAAGGAGGAGCTGTGACAATCGTTGCAGTTCTTTTTTTTGAATTTATGATTTGCTAATTGCGTGTAATCAAATGCGAATTGCATTCATTGAAAAAGTTTACAAATTTAATATTATGTTAACTTATGAGAGTTTGATAAGGAAAAAAGCAATTATCATCACGAAATGATAGACAAATGAGACTTTGGTAGGTACAATAAATAAGACTTTTGTGCTGAATGTTAAGTAGTAGATAGATAGGAGGACAAAATATGTCCATGTTTTTAGATCAAGTAACGATTGAAGCCAAAGCCGGTAAAGGCGGAGATGGAATGGTTGCTTTTCGTAGAGAGAAATATGTTCCAGATGGTGGTCCAGCTGGTGGTGACGGAGGTAAAGGTGGTTCGATTATTTTCATCGTTGATGAGGGTTTACGTACATTGATGGATTTTCGTTTCAATCGCCAATTCCGTGCACAACCTGGTGAAAATGGTATGAGTAAAGGGATGCACGGCCGTGGTTCTGAGGATACTTATGTCAAAGTCCCACAAGGAACAACGGTAAGAGACGCTGATACAGGTGCATTACTAGGCGATTTAATTGAACACGGTGATACATTAGTTGTTGCCAAAGGCGGTCGTGGCGGTCGCGGAAATATTCGTTTTGCTTCACCAAAAAATCCAGCGCCAGAAATTGCTGAGATGGGTGAACCGGGGCAAGAACGTCGAATTGAATTAGAATTAAAGGTGTTAGCAGATGTGGGATTAGTTGGTTTCCCGTCAGTAGGTAAATCAACCTTACTTTCAGTTGTTTCTTCAGCACGCCCGAAAATCGGTGCTTATCATTTTACAACACTCGTACCAAACCTAGGAATGGTTCATATTCCAGATGGCCGTAGTTATGTTGTAGCTGACTTACCCGGATTAATTGAAGGGGCTTCACAAGGTGTTGGTTTAGGGACGCAATTTTTACGTCATATTGAACGAACACGCGTAATCCTGCATGTAATTGATATGAGTGGGATGGAAGGTCGCGACCCGTATGAAGATTATTTAACGATTAATAACGAGTTACAATCGCATAACTTACGCTTACTAGAACGCCCGCAAATTATTGTTGCCAATAAAATGGATATGCCTGATGCAGAGGAAAACTTAAAAATCTTTAAAGAAAAATTAGCAGAAGAGCAAGAAGATGAGTTTGCAGAGCCTATTCAAGTTTTTCCTATTTCTGGGGTAACTCGTAAAGGGATTGAAGCCTTGTTAAGCGCCACAGCTGATTTACTTGAAGTCACACCAGAGTTCTTGCTATATGATGAAGAGATTGAAGAAGATGTGGTTGAATACAACTTTGTGGAAGACGAACCAGAATTTGATATTCAACGTTTACCAGATACTTCATGGGTCTTAACAGGTGAGAAGTTAGAGAAATTGTTTGAAATGACGAACTTTGGTCATGATGAAACAATCATGCGCTTTGCTCGCCAATTAAGAGCAATGGGTGTCGATGAAGCATTACGTGCTCGTGGGGCCAAAGATGGCGATATCGTCCGAATTGGTGCATTTGAATTCGAGTTTATAGAATAAGCTTACGTAGTATCTGAATTTTTTGTCAGATACTACGTTTTTTTATGTCCTTTTACCTTGTTTATTGGTACTATTAGAGTAAAGGATGAAGAGAGGTAATCAAATGACTAAGCGAATTATTGTAGCAAATTTCGAATATAACTCACAAGCATACGAAGCATTTTCTAAAGTTAAAAAAGCTCATTTAGCAAAACAGATTAAAGGGGAACAAATGGCAGTAGTTACCCATTCTGAAGGTGGGGACCATCAGTTTTTAATTGAAGATTTTCTAGACTTTACTGGCGCGAATAAGACATCAAAAGCAGGAACAATTGGAATGCTAGTTGGCATACTTGCCGGTCCTATGGGAATTTTACTTGGATGGTTTGGCGGTAGCATGTTTGGAGCTTCCAAAGATGCACAAGAAGTCAAGAAAGCCAATACGATTTTTGAATTATTAGGTAAAGAAATTAGTGAAGGAAAAACAGGTTTAATTTTGATTGCGACAGAAGATGATAATCGTCCATTAAACCAACTAATTATGTATGATCTCGGTGGTAACTTGTATCGCTTCGATTATGAAGATGTTGAAGAAGAATTGGATAAGATGCAACAAGCACAAGAACTAGCAAGTGAAAAGGCATATGGAGATTTGGTCAATCACGAAGAAAAGCCAAATGAAGAAGAGAATAACTAAGAAGGATAGGGATATATGGAATTAGAATTTTTAGGTACCGGCGCGGGGGTTCCGGCAAAACACCGGAACGTAAGTAGTGTCGCTTTAAAATTATTAGATGAATGCAATGCTGTTTGGCTTTTTGATTGTGGGGAAGGTACACAACTTCAAATTTTAAAAACGAGCATTCGGCCACGTAAAATCGAAAAAATTTTTATTACTCATTTGCATGGCGATCATATTTTTGGACTTCCAGGCTTAATCAGTAGTCGTTCTTTTCAAGAAGGGATTGAACCGTTAGAAATTTATGGTCCAAAAGGAGTTGAAGAATGGGTTCGAACGTCTTTACGTATTTCTAAGACTCATTTAAAATATCCTTTGAAATTTGTCGAAGTGAATGAAGATGGTTTGATTTTTAAAGATGCCAAATTTTCGGTTTTTTGTAAAAAATTAGATCATGGCGTGGATAGTTATGGCTATCGAGTGGTCGAAGCGGATCACATTGGAGAGTTACAAGTTGAAAAGTTAGCTGAACTTGGAATTAAACCAGGGCCCGTATATGGAAAAATTAAAAATGGGCAAACGGTAACATTGGAAGATGGTCGTGTGATTAACGGAAAAGATTTCATTGGGGAAACGGTTAAGGGACGAATTGTAACGATTTTGGGTGATACACGTAAAACAGTGCAATCAGTTGAACTAGCGATGAATGCCGATGTTCTTGTTCATGAAAGTACCTTTAATAAAAATGAAGCAAAACTAGCAAGAGCCTACTTCCATTCAACTACCCATCAGGCGGCGGAAGTAGCAAAAGCTGCAAAAGCTAAACGTTTGTTATTAACGCATATTAGTGCCCGTTATTTAGGCAAAGATGTTGAAAATCTACGGAATGAAGCACGCGAAATTTTTGAAAATGTCCGTGTAGTCAAAGATTTTGATTGTTACGATATCCCGTTAAGAAAGAAGGAAACTTCAGTTGAAATTAAAGAATAAAGTAGTACTTGTGACGGGTGGTTCAACTGGTTTGGGCGAACAAATTTGTTACGAAGCGGCGAAGCAAGGGGCAGTTGTCATTGCAAGTGCTAGACGTATAGAATTACTTGAAGAAGTAAAGAAGAAATGTGAAATGTTAAGTCAAAATAAAGCCTATGCATTTCCTGTCGATATGACGAATCCAGACAGTATTCAAGCCCTTGTTCAAACCGTTAAGGAGACGGTCGGTTCAGTCGATATCTTAGTCAATAATGCAGGTTTTGGAACGTTTGAAGATTTTGTGTCGGTTGATTTTGAACAGGCACGCAAAATGTTTGAAGTGAACCTATTTGGAATGATGTATTTGACGCAAGCTTTAGTAATCGAGATGTTACCGAGAGAATCTGGTCATATTATTAACTTAGCTTCAATGGCCGGTAAAATGGCCACACCGAAATCAACAATCTATTCGGCAACAAAATTTGCGGTCATTGGTTTTTCGAATGCTTTACGCTTAGAATTAAAACCATTTAATATTCATGTGACAACTGTTAATCCGGGACCAATCGAAACAAACTTTTTTGATTTGGCGGATCCATCAGGCGATTATTTATCTAATGTTGATTTATTCATATTAGATGCTAGTAAGTTAGCAAAAGAGATTGTTCGCAATATGAGTTATCCAAAAAGAGAAATTAATCGTCCGAAAATTATGGCGATGGCGGCTCAGTTTTATACGCTCTTTCCAAGAATTGGTGATTATTTAGCCGGTGGTATTTTTAATAAAAAGTAAGGAGGAACTCGCGATGAAACAGCAATGGCAATTATTTGTTGGGTTGTTACTATCGTTAGTAATCATCGTTTTTGCAGCGATGAATACGGTAGTCGTACCTGTTCAGTTAGGCTTTGGAGAATTTTCAACACCTTTGATTATCATTATTTTTGGAGCTATTTTTATGGGCGCTGTACTGATTTCTTTATTAATGACGAGTATTTTGTGGAAACAAAAAAAGACAATTAAAAAATTGAAGAAAGAAAAAGATGAATTAGAAGCAAAAATTGAAGATGAAGTTTCGATTCGCGTAGCAGCCTACCTCGCTTCTAGTGAAGTTGATCAAAAAGAACAACAAGCCTATGAAGAACAGCTTTTTGAAGAAGAACGCGATCAGATGTATTAATCAATTGATTCGACTACAAGAGCAAGTCGCAACAGTGACTGCTCTTCTTTTTTTATGTTTTTTTTGCTATAATTGGAAAGTTAGGAGTGATCAAGTGAAGTTATCAAAATTTGATTGGCAAATGCCAGCTACTGAGGAAATACCCGCTTCTTTTTTAGAGGAGCTTAAACAACTTAATTTATCGCCCGTACTTATTCGTTTGTTGTGGAATCGAAATTTACGAACACTAGATGCGATACAAGCTTTTATGAACCCTTCAGAATCACAATTACATGATCCTTTTTTATTACATGATATGGAAAAAGTCGTGGAACGTATTCATGAAGCGGTTGTTTCAGGTGAACGTATTTTAATCTATGGTGACTATGACGCCGATGGAATCACGAGCACAACGGTAATGAAAGAAACTTTTGAGCTACTTGGCGCACAAGTCGAAACTTACTTGCCTAATCGCTTTACGGATGGTTATGGTCCAAATGTTGAAAGATATAAAGAGTGGATTGATTCAGGCATTCAGTTGATTGTCACCGTTGACAACGGTGTTTCTGGCCATGAAGCGATTGCCTATGCAAATAGTCAAGGTGTTGATGTTATTGTGACTGATCATCACGAGTTACCAAATATCTTACCAGATGCCTATGGAATTATTCATCCGCGACACCCTGAAGGCACGTATCCTTTTGGTGAACTAGCCGGTGTCGGTGTAGCATTTAAACTGGCTTGGGCACTTTTAGAAGATATCCCAATGGAATTACTCGATCTTGTTGCAATTGGAACAATTGCTGATATGGTTTCTTTAACCGATGAGAATCGTGCGATGGTCATTTGGGGATTAGAACAGATGAAACAAGGTGAACGTTTAGGAATTAGTCAACTGCTAGCAGTTAGTGGAAGCAAGATGAGAGATTTAGATGAAACGACAATCGGCTTTTCGATTGCACCACGTTTGAATGCCATTGGTAGACTTGGCGATCCAAATCCAGCAATAGAGCTGTTAACAACGTTTGATGAAGAAGAGGCAAAGTCGCTTGCGCAATCTTTTGATGAAATTAATCAAGAGAGAAAAGATTTCGTTGAACGGGCAACAAAAGAAGCCTTAGAGCAAGTAGATGACAGTCATCATGTTCATTTACTTGTAGGAGAAGATTGGCATGAAGGGATCTTAGGAATCGTGGCCGGTCGAGTGTTACAAGTTACTGGTAAACCAACAATCGCTTTGACGACTAAGAATGGTAGTCTTTTAAAAGGTTCTGGACGTAGTACCGAAAGTTTAAATATGTTCCAAATGTTGTCACATAATCAAGAGCTACTGACCACTTTTGGTGGACATCACGCAGCGGTAGGTTTAAGTTTCTCAATCGATCAATTAGAAACTTTAAGACAAGCTTGTGACCAATACATTATTGATGAGCAAATTGATTTAAGCAAAGGAATTCCTTTGATGATTGACGGCAGTCTTGATGTGGGTGAAGTGGATTTAGCTTTAATTAAATCATTAAAAGTCTTAGCGCCTTTTGGGATGCATAATCCTGTTCCACGATTTTTATTTGAACATGTAAAAATTCCAGATAGCCGGAGCATCGGGGCTGAGCAAAAGCATTTGAAATTCACGATGACAAATCAAATCGGTCAACAATTAGAAGGTATCGGCTTTAATTTCGGGCCAGAACAACAAGAGATTACGACCGATGATGTTAGTTTAGTCGGCGAATTGACAATTAATGAGTGGAATGGAAAATCTGTTCCGCAGATTCAATTGCAAGATTATCAAATTACTTCTTTTCAGTTGTTTGATTTTCGCGGGAAAAAGCATCATCAACAACTAAATTTTACTGAACCAACTATTTATATTACATTCAGTAAAAAACTTTACAAAGTCTTTTCGCAACAGACGAATCAACCCGTGATTTATGTAGAACAATTCCAAGATTTTGAAAAGACTTTTGATGAATCGTTCAAAACGATGCAACTTGTTTTTGTCGATGTCCCACATGAGCTTGATTGGATGAAGCAAATTTTAAAAATGAGCCGAGTTTCGAGAATTTATCTCATGGCGCAAACGCCAGAGTAGGCCTACCTGAATGGAATCGGTTCAAGAGAGCAATACGGAAAGCTTTTTAAACTAATCAAGACACAAAAAACGTTGGATGTCCGTTACAAATTAGATGCAGTTGCTCAATATACTAAAATTCCTAAAAGTTTATTGATTTTCATGGTTCAGGTGTTTTTAGAGTTAAAATTTGTTACAATAGACAATGGTATTTTAAATAGTTTGGAAAATCCAATGAATCGATCTTTAAGTGAGAGTCTCTTATATCAAAAGAGACAACAATTAATTAAGAATGAAGAATTTTTAGTGATGAGTGATTTAGAGACAATTAAGAAATGGATTTCTAGTCAGTAGGAGGACAATAATGAATTTAAAAGATTATATTGCAAGTATCCCAAATTATCCGAAAGAAGGCGTAACATTTCGTGATATTTCACCATTGATGGCTGATGGTGAAGCTTATCGCTATGCGACTCAACAAATTGTTGATTACGCGAAAGAAAAAGAAATTGATATGGTAGTCGGACCAGAAGCGCGTGGCTTTATCGTAGGCTGTCCGGTCGCATATGAGTCAGGCGTTGGATTTGCCCCTGTTCGTAAACCTGGTAAATTACCTCGTGAAACAATTGAAGTTTCATATGATTTAGAATACGGTTCAGATACGCTAACGATTCATGCAGATGCGATTAAACCTGGACAACGTGTTTTATTATGTGATGACTTATTAGCAACTGGTGGTACAGTGAAAGCTAGTATCGAACTAATTGAAAAATTAGGCGGCATCGTAGTCGGTTGTGCCTTTTTGATTGAATTAAAAGATTTAAATGGTCGTGACAAAATTAAAGGTTACGATATCTTCACTTTAATGGAATATTAAAAAAACGAGAAATGCTGAATGGACTTCGGCATTTCTCGTTTTTAATTTATTCATAGTAATAGTCATCTGCATAGTAATAATCGACTTCAGATGAATAATATTGTTGTTTGTTTTTTGCTTGTTTTGAATTTTTGTCATCCCATAGAATTAACCATAAAGCGAGTAACGGACCTAGTACCAGGCAAGCGATCAACGTTCCAAAATTACCAATTATTATTCCTGTTAATAAAACCCCAATTAATAAACCAAAACGACGTACTGCTTTCATACTGATCCACTCCTTATTTAAATAGAACGTTTGTTCGTGTCTCTATTATACGAATGTTTGTTCGCTTTGTAAAGAGTAAAATAAAAAAACTTTGGAATCTTTAAAAGTAAAAGATTCCAAAGTATAAATTAGTATAAATTGCGATAGAGACCAACAACTAGACCAAGGATTTGAACGTTGGGTAAAATAATAGGTTCCATATAGTCGTTTTCAGGTTGTAGTCGGATATAATTTTGTTCTTTATAAAATCTCTTACAAGTGGCTTCATTTTCATCAGTCATTGCAATGACAATGTCGCCATTTGAAGCATAATCTTGTTTACGAATAATAACTTGATCGCCATCAAGTATGCCAGCGTTAATCATACTTTCGCCAGAAATCGTCAACATGAAATGTTGGCTTTCACTATTTTCTAAATGCGGTGGAATAGGAAAGAAGTCTGAAGCTTCTTCAACTGCTAGAATCGGTTCACCCGCGGTAACAACCCCGAGCAAAGGAATATTTTTTTGTTCCGCACCAACTGTTTCAAGTCCTAACGCCGTTAATTCAATTGCACGTGGTTTTGTCGGGTCTCTTTGAATGAATCCCTTTTTTTCTAAACGAGACAAATGTCCATGAACGGTCGAAGTAGAAGAGAGTTGCACCGCTTCGCCAATTTCACGTACAGTTGGAGGATATCCTTTAGCTAACACGCGTTGATGAATAAAGCGCAAGACTTCAAGTTGTCTGCTTTCGGTTTTTTTTGTCAAGGTTCGCACCTTCTTTCATCTAATTATCCCTATTTTAACATAAAGAGACAGCGGAATCAAACAGATGTTCGCTTGCGTGTGTTCTTATTGTTTTTTTTGATAATTTTGTATAAGATAAAGCAGATGAGAGGAGTGGAAGTATGTTATCAAAAGAAAAATTAAATCGCATCAATGAATTAGCCCGCAAGAAAAAAAGTGAAGGGCTAACGCCATTTGAGACAAAAGAACAACATTTATTACGTCAAGAGTATTTAAGTGCTTTTCGCGGAGGAATGAAACACCATATTGAAGGCATGAAAGTTGTTGATCCTTTAGGCAATGATGTAACACCAGATAAGCTAAAAGAAATCCAAAGAGAAAAAGGACTTCATAACCGCGATAAAGAGTAATCGAGAGCAAGAAGTTGAAAAAAGGTTGATAATTGTCCTTAAGTATTTTATAATGATAAAAGAATAAAGGTAAAAAAAACCTAAATAGGAGGGCTTCACTTTGTTTGATAAAATCGATGAGTTAGGTGTTAATACATTACGTACATTAAGTATTGATATGGTACAAAAAGCCAATTCAGGTCACCCGGGATTGCCAATGGGAGCAGCACCAATGGCTTATGCATTATGGACAAAACATTTAAAAGTAAATCCAAAAACTTCAAGAAATTGGGTAGATCGTGATCGTTTTGTTTTATCAGCAGGCCATGGTTCTGCATTATTATATAGTTTACTACATACTTCAGGTTATGATGTAACGATTGAAGACTTGAAAAACTTCCGTCAATGGGATAGCCGTACACCGGGACATCCAGAAGTACACCATACAGATGGTGTTGAAGCAACGACAGGACCTTTAGGACAAGGAATTGCGATGGCTGTTGGGATGGCTATGTCAGAAGCTCATTTAAGTGCGACTTATAATCAAGAAGGTTTCCCAATTGTTGATCACTATACGTACGCACTTTGTGGTGATGGTGACTTAATGGAAGGTGTTTCACAAGAAGCTTCTTCAATGGCAGGGCATTTAAAATTAGATAAGTTAATCGTTTTATATGATTCAAATGACATCTCTTTAGATGGACCAACATCAAAAGCCTTTACAGAAAATGTCGGTGCGCGTTATGAAGCCTACGGTTGGCAACATATTTTAGTTAAAGATGGAACAGATCTAGCGGCGATTTCAAAAGCAATTGATGAAGCGAAAGCAGAAAAAAATAAACCAACTTTAATTGAAATTAAAACGGTAATTGGTTTTGGGGCGCCAAATGAAGGCACATCTTCTGTTCATGGAGCACCATTAGGCGTTGCAGGTAGTGATGTCGCTAAAGGTGTTTATGGCTGGGAATATCCAGAATTTACAGTGCCTGAGGAAGTTCAAGCACGTTTCAAAGAAGCAATCAACGATCGTGGCGAAGCTGCTGAAGCAGAGTGGAACCAATTATTTGCGCAATATGAAGGGGCATACCCAGAATTAGCTGCACAATTTAGACAAGCGTTTGCAGATGAATTACCAAGTGAGTGGGCAGATAACTTACCAACTTATGAAGTGGGTACAAGTCAAGCGAGTCGTGTATCAAGTAAAGAGATGATCCAAGCATTATCAGCTGCAGTTCCTAGCCTATGGGGAGGTTCAGCCGATTTATCAGGTTCAAACAACACAATGGTAGCAGCAGAAAAAGATTTTGAGCCAGGACAATATGAAGGCCGTAACATTTGGTTTGGTGTTCGCGAATTTGCAATGGCAGCAGCGATGAATGGGATTCAATTACATGGTGGTACTCGTGTCTATGGTGGAACGTTCTTTGTCTTTGTCGATTATTTAAGACCAGCTGTTCGTTTAGCCGCTATCCAAGGTGTACCAGTGACATACGTGTTAACACATGATTCTGTTGCCGTTGGAGAAGATGGACCAACACATGAGCCCGTTGAACAATTATCAAGTTTACGTAGCATTCCAAATTTACAAGTCATTCGTCCAGCTGACGGGAATGAAACGCGTGCGGCTTGGAAATTAGCAATGACTTCAAAAACAAAACCAACTGTTTTAGTTTTAAGTCGTCAAAACTTACCTGTTATTGAAGGTACAAAAGAAATGGCGGATGATAACGTTGCAAAAGGTGCGTATGTTGTTTCAGCTCAAAAAGGTGAAACGCCAGCAGGTATCTTAATTGCAACAGGTTCAGAAGTTTATCTAGCAACAGAAGCTCAAAAAGCATTAGCAGCTGAAGGTATCGATGTATCGGTTGTTTCAATGCCAAGCATGGAGTTATTTGAAGCGCAAACAGCGGAATACAAAGAATCTGTTTTACCAAAAGCAGTTAAAAAACGTGTGGCAATTGAAGCGGGATCACCATTTGGTTGGGATCGTTATACAAAATGTCATGGGAAAGTCATTGCAATTGATCATTTTGGTGCTTCAGCTCCTGGTGATAAAGTGCTAGCTGAATTTGGCTTTACAACGGAAAATGTTGTTGAAACATTTAAATCACTTTAAACATTTTTAAAAGCTCTGATGTTTCCTTGTTGTAAGGAAATATTAGAGTTTTTTTGCTAGATAAATCATCGAACTCATAGTATGATTGAAACAGAGGATTCAGTGAAAAAGGAGGGAAGCTATGGCGACCTTTGATGATGCATTAACCTATTTAAAAAAAGAGAATGTTCGAATTACACCACAGAGAATTGCGATTTTAGAATTTTTAACAGAGGTTCAAAATCACCCGACAGCAGAGGATGTTTATCGGGCAATCGAAGAAAAATTTCCTGGGATTAGTGTGGCGACGGTTTATAATAATTTAAAATTATTTACAGAAATCGGTTTTCTAAGAGAAATGAATTACGGCAGTTCGTCGAGCCGCTATGATTTTTCGGTGGATCCCCATTACCATGTGATTTGTCAAAACTGTGGGAAAGTATCTGATTTCTTCTATCCCAAATTAGACGACGTCGAGATGGCTGCGGCACAGTTAACGAATTATCAGGTACATAGTCATCGTTTAGAGATTTATGGGCTCTGCCCCGCATGTCAACAAATAGAATCATAAATTAAAGGAGCGATACAATGAAAACTATTCAAACAGATCAAGCACCAAAAGCAATTGGCCCTTATGTTCAAGGACGTATAGCAAACGGTTTTTTATTTGCCTCTGGTCAAATACCTTTGCACCCTGAAACAGGTGAAATTGTTGGAGATACAATTGAAGAACAAACAAAACAAGTTGTGAAGAACATTTCTGCCATTTTAGAGGAAGTAGGAATTACTGCGGATGCCATCGTAAAAACAACTTGCTTCTTAAAAAATATGGATGACTTTGTAGCGTTTAACGGCGTTTACGGAACATTGTTTGGTGAAATGTTACCTGCAAGATCAGCTGTTGAAGTCGCTCGTTTACCAAAAGACGTATTAGTTGAGATTGAAATAATCGCAGATGTTTCGAATAAATAATCACAACTTGGGAACTTTTGATAAGTTCCCTTTTTTAATGAAATTCGTGGAAACTGTGGTTAAAGAAAAGAGGAATAAAGGTTGATTGGATTAGAAGAATTTTTAAAAAAAGGGCAGACAACGATTTCTAATTTAATTTTAGAACATTACCGTCAAATCGGCTTGTCGAATGAAGAGTTTTTGCTCTGGTTACAATTACATCGATATTATGAATCAGGTAATCATTTCCCGGATTTAAGTCAAATTGCTCAACAAATGAATTTCTCGCAAAAAGAAATTTATTATTTATTAAATCAATTAGTTGAAAAACAGTGCGTACAAATTGTTTCTTTGAAAGATCAGCATGGAATGATGGATGACTCTTATGATTTAACACCTATTTATCAACGATTATCTCAATATTTGAATCAACAAAAAAAATCAGTTGAAATGAAGAATGAACAAGATAAAATTGGACAGCTCTATCAAAGTTTTGAAGCGGAATTTGCAAGACCATTGTCTCCAATGGAATATCAGCGGATTGGGCAATGGCTTGAAGAAGACCAGTATCAAGTAGAGTTAATCCAATTAGCTTTACGTGAAGCTGTGTTGAATCAAGTCTATAGTTTGAATTACGTTGATCGAATTTTGTTGTCATGGGAACGTAAAAATATCCGGACGAGCTCGCAAGTTAAGGAAGAACAGCAAAAACGTAAACGTCAGATGATGCAAAAGGAAGAAAAAACAACCAAAGCACTTCCAAAAGTTTCTTTACATAATTGGTTAGAAGAGGAATAGTACTTATATGATTAGTATTGAAAAAACGCGTATAGCTCTAGAAGAGATGTATAAACTTTTTCCAAATGCTTACGGAGAACTTGATCACGAAACGCCTTTTCAATTATTGATTGCTGTGATTTTAAGTGCGCAAGCAACGGATGTTTCGGTTAATAAAGTGACACCGAGTTTATTTGCAGATTTTCCAACAGCTGAAAAGTTAGCAGAAGCACCCATTGAAATTATTATGGAGAAAATCAAAACGATTGGTTTGTATCGTAATAAAGCTAAAAACATTAAGCAATGTGCGCGACAAATCATTGATGATTTTGGAGGCGTGATTCCTCAAACGAGAGAAGGTTTAATGACTTTAGCAGGTGTTGGACGTAAAACTGCGAACGTCGTCTTAGGGGATGCGTTTGATATTCCGGCAATTGCTGTAGATACGCACGTAGAACGTGTTTCCAAACGTTTAAGAATTTGTCGTTTAAATGCTTCAGTGTTAGAGGTCGAAGAAACATTGATGCGTAAAGTACCAAAAGAAGACTGGGTAAAGATGCACCATACGATGATTTTCTTTGGACGTTATCATTGTACAGCACGAGCACCTAAATGCGCTGATTGTCCATTGTTATCGATGTGCCAAGATGGTAAAATCCGGATGCGTGAACTTGCATCAAAAAAACTCTGACTTTCGTCAGAGTTTTTTTGATTAAATTATGGTATAGCTGGTGGTGTTTGCTCTATTGGAGGGACTACGGAACTACTAGCCGGCGGTGTAGTTGGTGGTACAATAGGTGCTTCGCTACTAGATTCCACTGGGGGAGGGGTCGGTTCAACAGGTTGGCTACTACTGCTTGTACTAGCAGGAACTTCACTAGTTTCTGTCGTCTCGGTACTCTCCGCTGTAGAGGACTCACTAGAACTACTGCTTGATTCTTTGGTTTTCGATGGTTTGACTGGTTCGACATATTGGCCTTCAAAATACAATTCATTACCAATGCGAGTTAAGCCTTTTGGCATTTCCCAGTCACTGTTCACAACAGAGGCAGAGACAAATTGCATTAATTCACGATAAACATCGCTAGCAATACGAGTATTGTTACCCACAATCGGTGTTTTTTGATTATTGTAGCCCGTCCAGACAGCCAGTGAATAAGTCTTTGTGTAACCCGCAAAAGTTGAATCTGGCGTTACTGAATAAGGAGAGTTGATTCGCTCGATATCCTCTTTTGAATAGTTGGATGTTCCGGTCTTACCTGCTTGGTAAAGTCCGTTAATCGCTGCATTCGTTCCGGTTCCAGAAGTGATGACACCTTTTAAAATATCAGTAACCATATAAGCGGTTGTTTCTTCCATCGCTTTTGTACCTTTGGTTTTAAAAGCCTCGACTTCTTCAGAACCATCTTCAAAAACAATTTTATTAACATATTGCGGTTCGTGATACGTTCCACCATTGGCAAAAGCCGCATAAGCAGCTGCTAATTTCAGACTAGAAATTCCGTATTTTGAGCCTTCTTGTGTGCTTGTATTACTTGAAATCGAATTGGCTTGTTCAATAGACTCATATTGAATATTTAAACGACTTAAAAATTCTGCAATATTGTCTGCGCCAACATCTTCAAAAAGTTTAGCGGCAGGGACATTACGCGATTCAACTAATGCACGGCGTAAAGACATGGTTCCCCAGTATTGATTATCCCAATTCATTACAGGAATGTTTGTCCCTTTATATTTATATGGTTCATCAACAATCGTTTTAGCTGTTGAATATTTATTGAACTCAAAAGCTGGGGCATAATCAGTAATCGGTTTAACCGTCGAACCTAAGTCACGTGCTGTGCTAACCGCTAAGTTGTTACCTAGCATTGTTCCTTCTTCAATATTGCGACCACCGATTTGGGCGGTGACTTTTCCGGTAGTTGCGTCAATTAAAGTCGCAGCTACTTGCATATCCGCATCGGGATATGCGACATATTGATCAGTGTTGACAATATCGTATAAACGTCGTTGCGCTTCTATATCGATATTCGTATGAATTTCAACACCGTCTTTATAGACGTCTACACCTGTTTTTTCTTCAACTTCATCGATGACTTCTTTGATGTAATTATCGTAATATTTCCAAGTGTTATTCCCGCCACTTAGTTTTTTCAGGCCAGCATCAATTGGCGTATCAATCGCTTCTTGATACTCTTTTTCAGTGATTTTCTCGTTTTCTTTCATTGTAAATAAGACAATATCACGACGATCTTTTGCATTTTCGGGATTGGCATAAGGATCAAAATAAGAAGGGGCGTTAGGTAGCCCGGCAATTAAAGCTGTCTCGGCTAAATTTAATTCATCCAGTGCCTTACCATAGAAAGCTTTTGAAGCAGTTTGCATGCCATAAAGACCATTTGACATATAAACTTTATTAATATAGTACGTTAATATTTCTTGTTTTGATTTTTCTTTTTCTAATTGAACGGCCATCCAAGCTTCTTGCGCTTTTCTTTCTAATGTTTGATCAGAGGCGGCTGTTGAAAAGAAAGATAGTTTAATTAATTGTTGCGTTAAAGTACTTCCACCTTGCATACCACCTGTTTTAACGTTTGAAAGGGCAGAGCCGACAATCCGGATTGGATCGACTCCGATATGTTTGTAAAAACGACGATCTTCAACAGAGATGATGGCGTCTTCAAGTAATTTAGGGATTTCAGTTGCAGTAATCGTTTCACGTTTTTCTGTTCCAAGTTCTTGGAAAACTTCATTATTCGTAGCAATTAATTTTGAAGAATTTGGCGATTCTAAACGTTTTTCATCAAGTTCAGGTGCATTACTGGCATAGCTCCAAAAAAGGCCTACGCCTCCTAAAAAGAGTATACAGCCAATAAAAACGAGTCCTAATATCACTTTTAAAAAGATTGAGCCGAATGATTTTTTCTTTTTCTTATTGGGTAGCTTTTTTTGTTGATTTTTTTTCGGCTGTTGCTTGTGTCGGGTGGTTCTTGATGGTGTTTCATTTGGCATATTCTTATTTCTCCTTTGATTCAATCAA
Source organism: Candidatus Enterococcus avicola (assembly GCA_019116505.1). Classification (GTDB taxonomy): domain Bacteria; phylum Bacillota; class Bacilli; order Lactobacillales; family Enterococcaceae; genus Enterococcus_I; species Enterococcus_I eurekensis. The sequence goes on from DXBN01000103.1 coordinate 18,631, forward strand.
TTGATCGACTGCTTTGATGAAGGGAATTCTTGGCGCAATTCCCACAGTGATTTCAATTCCGATTTTTTCTATTTGAGTCAGGGAAAGCGACTTTCTTTCGATTTCCTGCTTTTCCCAAGCTTCGACAATATATTGACTATCGATTAAAAAACAACGATTTAAGCTAGAAAACCAAAGTAAGATAAAACAAATTCCTTGATGCGTGAGACATTGACGCATATGATTAATTTGATGTTCATGCAAATTTTGTAAAGGAAAAGAGGTTTTGTTTTTTGTTTCTTTTGCTTCAAAATCAAGATAATGCCCTTGATAAACACCGTTATAATCAGTGGTCGAGGCGTCTTTAAAATAAGCTTCTTTAATGACCGCCGCACTCCGTTTTGGATAATCAACCTTTACAATTTGAACAGGAGTTGGTTTTTTGTGAATAACAGCAATGCCATGATTCAAGTAATAATCATTACTTTGGTTGATGGCTTCTTCAAATCGCATTCCACGATTTGAAAATGTTGTTTTTTGAGATGCTCTTTTTAGTTGTTTTTTTCGTACTTCATTATACAATGGTAGGTGACCATTGGGGTATTTAATTGCCATTTAATCACGCTCCTGTAGAACATTATAGCAAAAAGCTAAATAGAAAGAAAAGGTAAGTTCATGAAAACAAGAGAAGCACTCATTATTACCGGTTATCGAAATTACGAAATCGGCGTCTTTCAAGACAAAGATATGAAGATTAAAATCATTAAGAAAGTGATAAGAGAAGCCTTAATCACACTAATTGAAGACGGATTAAAGTGGGTTATCGTCTCGGGAAATTTAGGTGTCGAATTGTGGGCCGCAGAAGTTGTCATTGAATTAAAAAAAGTTTATCCAGAAATAAAACTTGCACTCATTTTCCCGTTCGAAGGTTGGGGTGAGAATTGGAATGAGAAAAATCAGCAACTCTTAAATACCGTCAAACTACAAGCAGACTATGTCAATTCAACGAGTCATCAACCATATCAAAACCCTTCTCAGTTGAAGAACCATACCCGATTTTTACTAGAGAAAACCAAAGGCTGTCTGCTTGTCTATGATGAAGATTATCCAGGGAAGACTAGCTACTTTTTAAAAGACGCCCGTCATTTTCAAGAGCAGCAAGCATATCTTATTCAACAAATAACGATGGATGATTTAGAAAATGCAATATATTTTGGCGATTCTATTTGATTTATCCGCCTTTTTTGGTAGAATAGGTTAAGTAGGCTGATTTTAGCAGAATTTAACTCATGAGGTGTTTATATGGCAAATTTAATTTATTCCGCAAAAGATATTTTACAACAAGAATTTAAAACAAAAATGCGTGGATACGACCCCGTTGAAGTAGATGAATTTTTAGATGGGATTATCAAAGATTATGAAGCGTACAATCGTGAAATTTTAACTTTACAAGAAGAAAATGATCGTTTAAACGCTAAAGTAGCCCAATTGACAAAGAGTCAATCAATTTCTTCACGTATTCAAACAGAAGCGCCTAAAAGCCAAGCAGTGACGAATTTTGATATTCTAAAACGTTTATCGAATTTAGAAAAAGAAGTGTTTGGTAAAAAATTAGAATCTGATAGTGCAAGCGTTGGCGCAATTACGCCAACTTTTTCAGATGACGAGGATTTAGGAAAAACGCGTCAATTTTAATTGCTAAAAAGTGAAACAATTTGTGATTTTCGGATAATCGCGGTTTGACTTGATCAAGCTGAGGAAAGTCCATGCTCACACAAACTGCGATGTTTGTAGTGTTCGTGCCTAGTGAAAAAATAAGCTAGGGTATCTTTTTTAAAGATAACGGCAGGAAAAAGAGCTAAGGTGTAAGCTATGCTTGAGTACCCTTGAAAGTGCCACAGTGACGAAGCGCTTAGAGAAATTTAAGCGGTGGAACGCGGTAAACCCCTCGAGTGAGCAACCCAAACATTATGGTAGGGGCGCTTTTTGTAACGGAAATGAACGGGACAAAAGGGCAATGAAAATTGCAGATAGATGATTATCCATATTCTTTTTTCCCTGTAAAAAAGAATTGGACAAAACATGGCTTATAGAAAATCACAATTTATCAGGGGAATCCTTCCGTTACGGGAGGATTTTTTTATCAAAAGGAGAACAATTATGAAAGAAAATCAAACATTTAACCTTGTTGCAACGGCAGCAAGTGGATTAGAAGCATTAGTCGGTAAAGAGTTGCGAGATATGGGGATTGAGTGCCAAGTTGAAAATGGGCGCGCTCGATTTAAAGGAACGATGGAAACGATCGCTCAAACAAACTTATGGTTGCGTACGGCAGATCGAATTAAGATTGTTGTAGGCGAATTTGATGCGTATACTTTTGATGAATTATTTGAAAAAGTTAAAGCCTTACCTTGGGAAGATTTCTTGCCATTAGATGCTGAATTCCCTGTAGCAGGTAAATCAATTAAATCAAAATTATACAGTACACCCGATTGCCAAGCGATTACAAAAAAAGCAATTGTTAATCGTTTACGCGAGTACTATCACCGTCCAGCATCGGTTCCTTTAGCTGAAACGGGTGCTTTATTCCAATTAGAAGTAGCTTTGTTAAAAGACCACGTGATGGTGACTTTAGACACAACCGGACCAAGTTTGTTTAAACGTGGTTACCGTTTAGAAAAAGGTGGCGCTCCACTGAAAGAAAATATGGCAGCAGCTCTTGTGATGTTAACAAATTGGCGTAAAGATCGTCCGTTTTATGATCCAGTATGTGGTTCTGGAACGCTTTGTATTGAAGCGGCTCTGATTGGTCATAATATTGCGCCAGGCTTTAACCGTGATTTCGCCTGTGAAAAATGGGATTGGTTTAAAACAGAAATTTTTGACAAAGTTCGATTAGAAGCTGACGAAGCAGCGGACTACGATGTGGTTCTTGATATTACCGGTTCTGATATTAATGGCCGTTTAATTGAGATTGCTCAAAAAAATGCCGATGAAATTGGTTTAGGTGATTCGATTACCTTTAAGCAACAAGCTGTGAAAGATATCCATATTACGAAAGAATACGGTGTAATTGTAGCCAACCCACCTTATGGTGAACGTTTAGGTGAAGCAGAAAGCGTTCGTCAACTGTATAAAGAAATGGGACAAGTCTTTAGACCGTTAAAAACCTGGAGTAAGTACATTATTACCAGTGATTTGATGTTTGAAGAGTTTTATGGCGAAAAAGCCACGAAAAAACGTAAATTATACAATGGTGCTTTAAGAACCGATTTATTCCAATATTGGGGAACTAGACCGCCAAGAGAACCAAGAGAGACTATTGATGCGAAGTAATAAAATCGAGCATGTGATTGCATTTGCACGTAAAGAATTGGAAAATGAAAAGTCGGGTCATGATTTTAAACATGTTCAACGAGTCGCAAATTACGCTAAAATGATTGTAGAAGGTGATCAACTCAGTGTGGATTCTTTCGTTGTTCAAGCGAGTGCTTATCTTCATGATGTCATTGATGATAAAGTGGTGGAAGACGTTGCTAGTAAAGTCAAAGAAGTTGAAGCGCTACTATCGGGCTTAGAGGTAAGTGAAGGACAAATGAAGGATATTTTACATAGCATTCAAAATATGTCTTATTCTAAAGGATTAACAGACGATGCCAAACCTTTAAGTTTAGCGGGAAAAATTGTTCAAGATGCTGATCGTTTAGAAGCAGTCGGTGCGATGGGTATTTTAAGAACAGCCTATTATGGTGGTGGCCATGGTCATCCAATCTATGATGAAGAAATAAAACCAAAGACTTTTACAAGTAAAGCAGAATATCGTCAAGGGACAACCGTCATCAATCATTTTTATGAAAAATTATTTTTATTACCCGATAAAATGAATACGACTTATGCGCGTAATTTAGCATTTGAAAGAAAACAGTTTATGGAACAATTTTTAGACCAGTTTTATGCAGAATGGCATGTTTAAAGGGAAAATTAGAGGGCTGTGACAAGGTTGTCGCGGCTCTTTTTAGCGGATTTCCTTTGAAGATATTGATTTTATTTTCTGAAAAGTAGGTTTTCAAAAGTGAATGTGTTATAATCACAAAGATGTTATAAGAAAGAAGGTGTTTGAATGTCATTTGAATCATTTGCATTCCAACCATTTATTTACAAAGCACTAGAAGAAAAAAAGTTTACCGAACCAACTGAAGTTCAAAGTAAGTTAATTCCGGTAATTCAAGAAGGCCGCAGTGTCGTGGGGCAATCACAAACCGGGAGTGGAAAAACACATACCTTTTTATTACCACTAATGGATAAAATTGACGCGACCAAAGATCAAGTCCAAGTAGTTATTACGGCACCAAGTCGTGAGTTAGCGACTCAAATCTATCAAGAAGCCAAACAAGTTGCCGCTTTTTCAAATCCTGAAATGCGTGTGGCAAACTATGTGGGTGGGACAGATAAACAAAGACAAATGAATCGTTTAAAAAATCAACAGCCGCATGTGGTTGTTGGAACGCCAGGTCGTATTTTAGACTTAGTTAATGAAAGAGCTCTAAAAATTTATACGGCAACAGCCTTAGTAATTGATGAAGCAGATATGACGCTTGATTTAGGTTTCCTAAAAGAAGTCGACCAAATCGCTGGTCAATTACCAGATAAATTACAAATGCTTGTTTTTTCAGCGACGATTCCTGAAAAACTACGCCCATTCTTGAAAAAATATATGGAAAATCCATTAATTGAAGAAATTCGTCCGAAAGCGATTATTTCAGAAAGCATTGAAAACTGGTTAATTTCAACTAAAGGAAAAGATACGAATCGTTTAATTTACAATTTATTAACGGTCGGACATCCCTATTTAGCAATTGTTTTTGCGAATACAAAATCAAGAGTCGATGAAATTGCGAGTTATTTAATCGAAAAAGATTTGAAAGTTGCTAAAATTCATGGGGATATTACACCTCGTGACCGTAAAAAAGTCATGCGTCAAGTACAAAACTTAGAGTATCAATACGTTGTCGCAACCGATTTAGCTGCTCGAGGAATTGATATCGAAGGTGTCTCTCACGTTATTAATGCTGAAATTCCTGAAGATCTCGATTTCTTTATTCACCGTGTGGGTCGTACGGGTCGTAATCAATTAGCTGGGACAGCTATTACATTGTATAGCCCAAGTAATGAACAAGCGATTGCTGAAATTGAAAAATTAGGTGTCGAATTTGAACCAAAAGAAATTAAAAATGGTGAAATTGTTGACACTTATGATCGAAATCGTCGTAAAAAACGTGAGAAATCGCGTGATGAATTGGATCCGAAAATTCAAGCGATGGTCTTTAAGAAAAAGAAAAATGTTAAACCTGGTTATAAGAAAAAAATTCAATGGGCGATTGATAAAGATCGTAAAGCCAAACGTCGTTTAGAAAACCGTCAAACAAGTCGTACGGCGCGTAAATCTAAGAAAAATTCAAACCAATAATTTTAATAAATCAACTAAAGCAAATAAAAATGTTTTAGTTGATTTTTTTGATTCGTGCTATACTAAAAAGAGAATCACGAAAAGAAAAAGGGTGGGGAGCAAAGTGACTTTTTTTGAAGCGTTAGAGTGGATTAATTGGAAAAATTTATCGCCGGAATTAAGACTTCAAGTAATGAATCAAGTATTAATGTATTTTGTCAGTCCTTTAAAATATATTTCTGATGTTGAATATACAAATTTTGAGTTGGGCGGTGTCAAGTGTGAAACGTTTGAATGCTCAATTGACAGTGAACGTTTTGTCTTAATTCCAGGGAATCAAGAGGCGATTTTGGGATGGAATTTTGGAACACAAGGGTTACCTGTTAGTGCTTGGGAGCACGATGGCAACATCGAATCGACTTATTATTTAAAACTCAAGGAAAGTTATGGTTTAGAAACAACCGAAGAATGGGATGCATTTGTCAATGAATCAACGAGCCCTTTACGCAAAGTTTCCATTCCACCAATGCTTGTTCAAAAAAGCGCATTGCCAGTAGGAGCGAAGTCGATTGGCGAGTTAAATACAGTCACAGGTGAATTTATAGGGGTTGTAGAAGCGTTTTTACCAATTGAAGAGACGGTTCGTCAATATTTTAAAGGGGCGATGACTTTAGAAGACTGCTTTGAAATCATGCAAGCGGCTGAGATTTTTGAAGAAAATATTTTTTATGCAAGAAGCGATAGGGATTCAGATACGTATCAAATTTTTACGCATCAAAATGAGACTTACACTTCACTAAAGAAAAAAGTAGAGGCCGATCTTTTTGAATTGTTAGATGAGGATGCTTGGGAATATGCGTTAGGTGCGGGAACGCGAAAATTGTTCCGTTGGCCTCGCTACCTCGATCAGCGTCCTAAAATAACGGATTATAATATGTTTGGATTAGCCGTCTCAACAACGAATAGCTATTGGGAACTGACCGATTCCCCGTTTTTAAAACTTGAAAAAATGGCAGATGTGGGCATCCCATTGTTCGATCGATTACCTTTGGCGACTTATTATCGTTCACGCAAGCTACGAGCGAATGAAGAAATTTTAAAACCAATGGATTATGCCTATCGAAAAGCGATAATTATTCGTTCTGAATAATTTAGATGGGAGGATAAGAATGGAAATGCTTCATGTCATTGTAGATCGTCCAATTGGTTATATCGATGCCTTTGGTAACCACTATCCAATAAATTATGGTTATGTTGTAGGTGTGATGGGTGGCGACGGTGAAGAACAAGACGCCTATATTTTGCCGAAAAGTGTTACTCAACCACTGGAAACGTTTAAAGGTGTTTTGATAGCGGTTATTAAAAGAGCGGATGATGTTGAAGACAAATGGGTGATTTCATCACCTGGAGAAAATTTCAGCCTTGCAGAAATTACAAAAGCTGTCTATTTTATAGAGCGTCATTTTAATTCAAGAATTATCCTTATCGAGTAAGTTTAAAATCTCCTGATAGAACAATCTTTGTGATTGACTTTTCATGAAAAGTTTCTTATACTTCAATAGTAGAAAAGGACATCTTTTATTTTTTAACTTCTGTACAGAAAGTTTTTCAAAGCTGAGAGAAAAACCAGAAACAAAGTAGAAGGCTCCCTTGGATTCCTTGGTAGAAATACCAACGCCACTCAGCGTTAGCGAGATGAAGAGGTAATGATCGAACATCATTGCAAACAAGGTGGTACCGCGTGTAGACGTCCTTGTCTTGCAATGATGTTTTTTTGTCCTAAAAAAGGAAAGAAGGAAAGTAAAAATGAAACAATTATCAAGCGCACAAGTGCGTCAAATGTATTTGGATTTCTTCAAAGAAAAGGGACACCGTGTTGAACCAAGTGCGTCACTTGTTCCAGTTAATGATCCGACATTATTATGGATTAACTCAGGTGTAGCAACATTGAAAAAGTATTTTGATGGTACCATTGCACCAGAAAACCCAAGAATGACCAATTCTCAAAAATCAATTCGGACGAATGACATCGAAAATGTTGGGAAAACAGCGCGTCATCATACCATGTTTGAAATGTTAGGGAACTTTTCAATTGGCGATTATTTCAAAAAAGAAGCGGTTCATTGGGCATGGGAATTTCTAACTTCACCACAATGGCTTGCTTTTGATCCTGAAAAACTATTTGTAACAGTCTATCCAAAAGATGTGGAAGCAAAACGCCTATGGTTAGAAGAAGTTGGTTTGCCAACAGATCATGTGATTGAATTAGAAGATAACTTCTGGGACATCGGTGCAGGGCCAAGTGGTCCATGTACAGAGATTTTTTATGACCGTGGCGAAGAGTTTAATGACGTAGCTGAAGACGATCCCGAAAACTTCCCTGGTGGCGAAAATGAACGCTATTTAGAAATTTGGAACTTAGTCTTCTCTGAATTTAACCACAAAGCAGATGATACTTATGAACCATTACCAAACAAAAACATTGATACGGGTATGGGATTAGAACGTGTCGTATCAATTGTACAAAATGCTCCAACAAACTTTGAAACAGATTTGTTTATGCCAATCATTAAAGAAGTTGAAAAAATCAGTGGTAAGGCTACTTATGGTGAGAATCCAATCATTGATACTTCATTTAAAGTTATTGCTGACCATATTCGTGCTTTATCATTTGCAATTGGTGATGGTGCATTGCCTTCAAATGAAGGCCGTGGTTATGTATTACGTCGTTTATTACGTCGTGCTGTAATGCATGGACAAAAACTAGGGATTACCGAGGGCTTCTTATATAAACTAGTACCAGTGGTTGGTAAAATCATGGAGAGCTACTATCCTGAAGTCTTAGAAAAACGTGAATTTATTGAAAAAGTAATCCGTACAGAAGAAAGTCGTTTCCATGAAACAATTAATGAAGGGTTAGATATCTTAAACCAAGTCGTATCCGAGTTAAAAGAAGCAAATGAAACGACTCTAAATGGTCAAACAATCTTCAAGTTGTATGACACTTACGGTTTCCCTGTTGAATTAACAGAAGAAATTGCAGAAGAAGCTGGCTTTAAAGTCGATCATGAAGGCTTTGAAGCTGAGATGAACGCACAACGTGAACGTGCTCGTGCTGCTCGTAGTACAGAAAAATCAATGGACGTTCAATCAGGCTTACTAACAGATATTAAAGTTGAAAGTCAATATGTTGGTTATGATATGTTAAGTGTTGCTAGTGAGGCACTGATTTTAATTCAAGATGAAACACTCGTTGACTCACTAACAACAGGTGAAGCACAAGTGATGTTTGCTAAAACACCTTTCTACGCTGAAATGGGTGGACAAGTAGCCGATAAAGGCGTTATTTTAGACGAAAACAACAAATTAATTGCAGAAGTAACGGATGTAAAACGTGCACCAAATGGACAACATTTACACCAAATCACTTTACAGGGCGAATTAAAAGTTGGCGCAACTTATAAATTAGAAGTTGATTTTGCAAACCATAATGGTATTTTGAAAAATCATACAGCAACTCACTTATTACATAAAGCTTTAAAAGAAGTTTTAGGTGATCATGCAAACCAAGCAGGTTCATTAGTAACAGCAAACTATTTACGTTTTGACTTTACTCATTTTGGACAAGTTACAGCTGAAGAATTGGTTCAAATGGAACGTATTGTTGAGGAGAAAATTTGGGAAGCTTTACCAGTTGTCACAGTTGAAACTGATATTGAGACAGCAAAAGGTATGGGCGCAATGGCACTCTTTGGTGAAAAATATGGTAAAGAAGTCCGTGTTGTCAATGTTGGCGATTGGTCAATTGAATTATGTGGTGGAAATCACGTCAAAAATACGGAAGCGATAGGGATCTTCAAGATTATTTCGGAATCAGGGATTGGTGCAGGTGTTCGCCGAATCGAAGCAGTAACTGGTAAAGAAGCTTATGAGTTCTTGCAAGAAAAAGAAAACCAAGTCCTAGAAATTGCACAAATTGTCAAATCCACACAACTAAAAGACGTTGTTAATAAAGTGGAACAATTACAACAACAACTACGTGAATTGCACAAAGAAAATGAACAATTAGCAAGTAAATTAGCCAATCAACAAGCAGGTGATTTATTTAAAGACGTTAAAGAAAGTAACGGTATAACTTACATCGCAACTCAAATTTCTGTTAAAGACATGAACCAATTACGTCAATTAGCCGATCAATGGAAACAAAAAGCCGTTTCTGAAGTTCTTGTTTTAGCAACAAAGAATGAAGATAAAGTTAATTTACTTGTTGCAGCAAGTCCTGAAGCAATTGCTAAAGGTGTTAAAGCCGGTGATTTAATTAAAGGAATTGCGCCAAAAGTTGGCGGTGGCGGTGGTGGCCGTCCAGATATGGCTCAAGCGGGTGGTAAAAATCCAGCAGGTATTCCAGATGCATTAGCAGAAGTTGCCAATTGGTTAGCAACCAAATAAAAAGAAAACTTCAAGTCCTCGTGAATTTCCATGAGGATTTTGAAGTTTTTAAAATTTTTATTACTAATTTTTATTTTTAAGAGATATTGACTTGATGCAACCGTTATTTACTTAAGGTTATCGATTGAAACCATTCGCAAGAAACGGTAGAATAATAGAGAGTCAAGAAAGTAGGAAACAAAAAATGATTCGTTTTTTTATTAGTAGAATGGAGAAGAAATATCGCCAAGAAATGCTAAGAGGAAAGATTGGTTTACTTGCGGGGATTTTTGGCTTACTAACGAACCTCATTTTGTTTCTCAGTAAGTTAATTATTGGTCTATCCGCCAATTCCGTTTCGATTATGGCCGATGCGATGAATAGCTTTTCAGATAGTATTTCGTCAGTTCTTGTACTGGTTGGTTTTAAAATTGCCTCAAAACCGGCAGATAAGGACCATCCATATGGCCATGAACGTTTTGAATATGTGACTGGACTAGGAGTTGCTATTTTAATTACTTTCGTTGGGACACAATTCTTTAAAACGTCAATTGAAAAAATAATGAATCCAACAAATATTCATTTTTCATGGATAACACTCCTTGTTTTGTTTCTCTCAATTATTATTAAATTGTACCAAGGCATTGCTTATCGTTACGCAGGGACTAAAATTGATTCACAAACACTTATTGCCAATGCTAAAGATAGTTTTAATGACGTGTATACAACGAGTGCGGTCTTATTTTCAGTCTTAATTGAACGGATATCAGGCTTGCGGATTGACGGTTACATTGGATTTATTTTAGCTACTTACATTACGATAAGTGGACTTTTGATGGTACGAGATTTTGTGAACGAACTTTTGGGACAACGCCCAGCAGAAAAAGAAATTCGACAAATTGAAGAGAGATTGAACCGTTATCCGAATATTTTGGGTTACCATGATTTACTCATTCATAATTATGGTCCACAAAAAAGCTTTGCTTCTGTTCACATTGAAGTCAACAGTCAATGGTCATTAAACCAGGCGCATGATGTAATTGATTTAATTGAACGTGACATTAGTAAAAAGCTTGGCGTCCATCTTGTTTGCCATATCGACCCTGTGATGATTAATAGCGAAGAATATGTCGAGATGAAACAAATTTTGAAAAAGGTTTTAAAAAAACTAAATGGAGATTTCCGTATGCACGATTTTAGGATTCGATATAAGCGGATGCTTGAATTTGATTTGGTAGTACCAGAAAGCAATCAACTTTCTGAGGATAAAATTAAGACTGAAATCGCTCGTGAACTTCGCGATCTAAATAAGAGTTACCAGCTTAAAATAACGTTTGATCATAATTACTTGTTATAAAGGAGAAAAAGTCGGATGGATTGGTTACATAAAATAAATATCAATATCGCACTGCAAATACTTCTTCTTTTTTTAGTGATTAATACGATTGGTGCTTTAATTACTGTGTTTCGTCGGCCGCGCTCAATTGCGAGTGTTTTTGCATGGATGATGGCTTTGATCTTTTTGCCAGGAATCGGGTTCTTATTATATGCATTTGTGGGACGAAAAATCGACGGGGAAGTTATCTATTTATTGAATAGTTATCACCAACAACGAATTAGTGAGATTGGTGAAATTATTGAAGAGCATAATCAAAAATTTGATGATGGGAAGATTTCTAAAAGTGTTGAACTTTTAAAAGACTATTTCGATTACTCTGAAGAATCACCGATTACTCGAGGAAACCAAGTCAAAATTATTATAGACGGCCAACAAAAGTTTAGTGAATTATTTAGAGATATTCGAAAAGCAAAAGAAACCATTCATATGGAATACTATGCGATTTTTGACGACTGTATTGGTAATCAGTTGTTAAACTTACTTATTCAAAAAGCCAAAGAGGGAGTTAAGGTTCGTGTTTTATTTGATCCTTTCGGTGGGAGAACGACGGAACGATTTTTTAAACCACTGATTGCGGTTGGTGGAAAAGTCTTACCATTTATTACTGCACGCGACTTCATCCGTAAGACGCGTTTGAACTACCATTTGCATCGGAAGATTGTTGTAATTGATGGGAAGATAAGTTGGACAGGTGGATTTAATGTCGGAGACCAATACTTAAATGAAACAAAACGCTTTGGTTATTGGCGAGATACCCATGCAAGAATCATTGGGACGGCTAGTTTTAGTCTGCAAGAGATTTTCTTGCGCGATTGGAATGCTTCGGTATCGAAACCAGAAGACTATTTAGAGTACGATGAAAAGTATTTTCGTCTTCCGGAAAAAGCAGAATATGGCACAACCCAATTACAAGTGGTTGCCGATGGACCTGATGATGAGGACCAGATTTTAAAAGGCGGTTTTATAAAAATGATTTTAAG
>DXBN01000011.1 GCA_019116505.1 Candidatus Enterococcus avicola
TTTGGGAAATAAACTCTGTTGCTTGAGCAATATCAAGAGCATTTCTCATTTCCTCTTCTGTTGCATCAGGTTTACCGTATTTTAAGTTATCTTCTATTGTTCCTGAGAATAGTAAGGCTTTTTGAGGAATATAACCAATTTTTTTACGTAGGACAGCTAACTGGTAGTCTCGAACATCGACACCATCGATTAAAATCTGACCTTGGCTAACATCATAAAAACGTGGAATCAATTGAATTAAAGTTGATTTTCCACTTCCGGTACTACCAATAAAGGCCACTGTTTCACCAGGACTTGCCGTAAAACTAATATTTCGGATAACCGGATTTTCAGAAGGACCAGGATAGGCAAAGGTCACATTTTTAAATTCTAAATAACCTTTTGTTTCAGTTGTTGTTACACCATTTTCTTTATCCTTAATTAAAGGATCTGCTGAAAAAGCTTCTTCAATACGATTAGCAGAAACAGCGGCTCTTGGATACATCATAAAGACCGTTGCAAAGAGCATAAATGAAAATAACGCATGGAAAATATATTCAATAAAAGCAATTAAATCACCCAACAACAAGTTACCAGAATCGATTTGAATACTTCCTGACCAAATAATTAGGATCATAACGATATTAAATAAGAAAAAGAAAGCCGGTTGCGCAACAGACATTAAACGAAAGAGCTTTTTAGAACTCTCAGTATACGCGTGGTTGACTTTTTCAAAGCGTTTTTCTTCAAATTTTTCGTTAACAAAGGCTCGAACCACACGTAAACCTGATAAATTCTCACGTAAAATACCATTGATTCGGTCTAGATTCGTTTGTTGTCCACGTGAAATTGGTTCTGATTTTCTAGCAATAATTAATACCCCTATTAAAAGTAGCGGTAACGCGCCTAAAACGTACCATCCTAATGACGGGCTCGTACGGACAATCATGTACAGACTAACGGTAAACATTAATGGTGTTGTAAATCCCATCCGTAAAATATTTTGCATAAACAACATAATTTGGTAAGCATCATTTGTTACACGCGTAATTAAGGAAGATACACCAATTTCCTCATATTCGCTATGAGAATAACTTTGAATTTTTTCAAATAGATCATTACGAATACTCTCGACCATATTGGTTGTAATCCGTGCAGTAACATATCCCAATGAAATATTCATTATAATACCGATTAAAACAATACCTAACATCGTAAGACCCATTTGCTTTACGTAATCTGCATCGTTCTTTAAAATTCCGTTATCAATTATTCGGGCAAGCAAGGTCGGTAAGCCTAACTCGATTAAAATAAAACCGAACACAAACAAAAAGTTAAAAAATAATAACTTTTTATTTTTAATTGTATAACGCCACATTAACTTCATAAAATACCTCCTTCATTTCTAATCCTCTTTAACTATAACAAACGACTTGTCTAAAAAAAAGCTCGAATCATTTAATCTTACTTGTTTTTTTTACGAAAGTCGAGCACGGCAACTTTTTTTGTTTCATTCTTTACTTAGCGAATATTCACAAATACGAACATTCAATTGATAGCTTCTGCTTTTGAATTAGTGACTCTTTCTATACTTCTTTTGATTTCTATGATAAAATAAAAACAAATCCTGTATAGAAATACAGAAACGTTCGGTTGAATTTTTACATTAAACATACAGAAAGCATCGATGAGACTTTCTCTTTTTTCTCACTTACTGTCTGAAAAAAGTATATTCAAGTTATCATTTACGAAAGGTCTGTCTCACATTGACCTTCATTTTGTTGCGTTAAAATTACAACCTTAAAAAATGCTTAGGCAAATAAAGGAGAATCTTACATGATTTATAAAGTTTTTTATCAAAAGAGCAAAGAGCAAAACCCTAAAAGAGAGCAAACACACTCACTTTACATTGAAGCAGAAAGTGAAGTTATTGCTCGCCAATTAGTTGAAGAAAATACCCCATACAATATCGAATTTCTTCAATTACTAGAAGGCAATCATTTAGAATATGAAAAAGAAAATGCAGACTTCACTTTGACGGAGTTTTAAAATGAAAGTTTCGCTAAAAAACAATGAAACGGGTGTCTTTGGCATCGGTGGTTTGGGCGAAATCGGAAAAAACTGTTATGGGGTTCAATTCCAAGATGAAATCATATTAATCGATGCAGGGATCAAATTTCCTGAAGATGAATTGCTTGGAATTGACTATGTGATTTCTGATTATAGTTACATCGTCCAAAACTTAGCAAAAGTCAAAGGGCTAATTATTACGCATGGTCATGAAGATCACATCGGAGGTATTCCTTACTTATTACGTCAAGCGAACATCCCGATTTATGCTGGTCCCCTTGCACTTGCTTTAATTACAAACAAATTGGATGAGCACGGATTACTCCGTGATGCAACATTAAATGAAATTAATGAAGATACTGTCATCCGCTTTAGAAAAACAGCAATTAGTTTCTTTAGAACAACACACAGTATTCCAGATGCTCTGGGAGTCGTTGTTAAGACACCTTCTGGAAATGTCGTTGCAACAGGTGACTTCAAATTTGATTTCACACCGGTTGGTGAACCTGCCAATTTACATAAAATGGCAAGAATTGGTGAAGAAGGCGTTCTTTGTTTACTATCTGATAGTACGAATGCTGAAATCCCAACTTTTACAAAATCCGAAAAAACGATTGGTGCTTCAATCGTTAAAATCTTCGAGAAAATCGATGGTCGCATTATTTTTGCAAGTTTTGCCTCAAATATTTTCCGTTTACAACAAGCCGCAGATGCGGCAGTTGCAACGGGTCGTAAAATTGCTGTCTTTGGACGCAGTATGGAAAATGCGATTGTTAATGGCCAGAAA
This sequence comes from Candidatus Enterococcus avicola, assembly GCA_019116505.1. Taxonomy (GTDB): domain Bacteria; phylum Bacillota; class Bacilli; order Lactobacillales; family Enterococcaceae; genus Enterococcus_I; species Enterococcus_I eurekensis. The sequence goes on from DXBN01000011.1 coordinate 2,837, forward strand.
CTAGGTTATATCAACGTACCAAATGGAACATTTGTTGATGCATCTGAAATTAATCGCTTGCCCGCAAATGAAACCATGATTTTATGTACGGGATCACAAGGTGAACCAATGGCTGCCTTAAGTCGGATTGCCAACGGAACACATCGTCAAATTCAAATTCATCCAGATGATACCGTGATTTTCTCTAGTTCACCAATTCCTGGTAACACAAAGAGTGTCAATCAACTAATCAACTTACTACTAGAAGCTGGCGCTCAAGTGATCCATGGTAAATTAAACAACATCCATACTTCTGGACATGGTGGACAAGAAGAACAAAAATTAATGTTACGCCTTATGAAACCAAAATACTTTATGCCTGTTCATGGTGAATTCCGTATGTTAAAAATTCATACAGAATTAGCACAAGATACCGGCGTGCCTCGTGAAAACTGCTTTATCATGGAAAATGGTGATATGTTAGCCTTAACTGCTGATTCTGCTCGCATGGCGGGTCACTTTAATGCAAATGACGTCTACATCGATGGTAGTGGTATTGGGGATATCGGAAACGTCGTCTTAAAAGATCGCCGTATTCTTTCAGAAGAAGGTTTGGTCTTGGCTGTCGCAACCGTTGATATTGAAAGAAAAGAAATTTTAGCGGGTCCAGATATTTTATCTCGTGGTTTTGTCTATATGCGCGAATCCGGTGAAATGATTAGTGAAGGTCAAACCGTCCTTTTCAATAGTTTAAGAGAAGCCTTAAACCAACCCAATTGTACTGAATACAAATTACGAGAAGCCATGTCTTCAGCCTTACAGCCTTTCTTATATGAACGAACAGAGCGTCATCCAATGATTTTATCAATGGTAATGACACCTGAAAGTGAATAATTTCCTTAGAAACTTGATCATTTG
>DXBN01000012.1 GCA_019116505.1 Candidatus Enterococcus avicola
CAATTAACAAAGGTGAACTGAATCAAGCCGCTTATTTAGATGAAGAATACTATGCAACACCATATTCATTCTTACCGCCAAATAATCCCTTTGCAACGGAAGATGTTGAGAAATATGAAACGAATATTGAAAAATCAAAAGAATTACTAAAAGAGGCCGGTGTGGCGGATTTAAAATTAAATATTGCATTTAGTTCAACCGATCCCGCACAAACAATTCAAGCAACTTTGATTCAACAACAATTACAGCAAGCAGGTATTACCGTTACATTGGAAGGTGGCGACGGCACTGCGATTTTTACTGAATTAAAAAAACCAGGATCAACGAAGTATAACTTATTCTTAGGTGGCTATATTATGGGAAATGACCCAGATCTTTATGGCTCGCTTTTTAAAACAAATGGTAGTGCGAATTATTTCCAAACGAAAAATGAAGCGACTGATCAATTATTTGCTCAAGCAGCCGTTGAACTTGATTCAACCAAGCGAGAAGAATTATACGATGATTTGCAACGCGCGATTGCAGAAGATGCCCGTATTTATCCAATTGTCGACAATAAAAAGATTTTAGCTGTAAATAATCGAATTGGAAATGTAGAAGATGCCGGTTTAATTCCGATTTATACATTTGATGATCTATCAAAATTAACAATTAAGTAAGTGAAAGGCTGTGATTGTTGATCACAGCCTTTTTCGATAAACAAATAGAGAGAGGATGAAAAAGGTGTTCCAATATATCCTAAAACGAATCTTACAAGCCATTCCATTGCTACTTGTGATTTCATTTATTGTTTTTTCACTCATTCATTTAGCGCCTTATGATGTCATCGATTCCATGACAACACCTAATATGTCACAAGCGCAAATTGATTTATTAAGAGAGCGCTATGGCTTAAACGAACCTTTTTTAGTGCAGTACTTTGTCTGGCTTAAAAATATTTTAACAGGCGATTTGGGCTATTCACTTGTAACACAAAAAAGCATTGCTCAAGAAATGTTGGTTCGAATTCCTAATACGATTCGCTTAGTTTTACCAGCTTATGTGACTGCTTTAGTTATTGCGATTACTTTAGGTTTACTAGCCGGTGCAAATAAAGGAAAGTTTTTAGATCGTTTAATTGATGGGGTTGCGTCGATTGGTATTGCTGTACCAACTTTTTGGTTTGCGATGATTTTAATTTACTTCTTTGGTTACCGTTTAAATTGGTTCTCAATTATCGGTATGCATACAGTTGGTAAAGAGGGGGATTTAGCCGATTATTTTAATCATTTTATTTTACCTTACATCACATTAACCGTTGCCTTCTTCCCTGAATTAACGCGCTATATTCGTTCTTCGACGATGCAACAAGTTTCTGAAGATTATGTAACGGTTCAACGCGCATTCCATGCAAGCAAATGGCAGATTTTTAGTCGCCATATTAGCCGAAATGTTTTAATTCCAATCGTCACACAAATTGGTCTAGCTTTACCAATGTTAGTTACGGGTGCCATTATTACGGAAACGATTTTTGCATGGCCTGGCGTAGGACCTTATTTAATGAGTGCTACGAAAAGTTTAGATTATCCGGTGATTATGGCGATGATGCTACTTTCCGCTACATTAGTCATTTTAGGTAATTTATTATCCGATGTGCTTTATTCTATCGTCGATCCTAGAATTCGCAAAAGGGGGCGTACGTCATGAGTAAATTTCGAAGCATTGTATTTTCATCTCCGGTATACACCTTTTCTTTAATTTATTTACTTTTACTTCTATCTTTGTCATTACTTGCACCAATTTTACCGATTGATCCCAATGCAACCGACGTCAGTAATATGTCACAAGCGCCAAGTTGGAGTCATTTATTTGGGACTGATGAAGTTGGACGTGACTATTTTATTCGGGTAATTTATGGAGGCCGTGTTTCTTTACTTGTCGGTGTCCTTGCGATGATTACAGCAACAACAATTGGAACATTGGTTGGCTTGGTCTCAGGTTATTTTGGTGGTTGGATCGACAATCTTTTAATGCGCATTGTTGATGTTTTATCGGCCATTCCTTGGTTAGTTTTAGTTATCGTGTTAAGTGTTTTTCTACGTCCTGGTTTATCGACGATTATTATTGTAATCGGTGGATTTTCTTGGATGAGTATTGCTCGACTCATTCGAGGGGAAACGTTGGCGGCTAAGGAACGGGAATACGTTCTTTATGGTCAATTTATCGGTCATTCTGCTAGTAAAATTATTTTCCAGCATGTGTTTCCTGCCGTTTTACCTACGTTAATTGTCGCAGCATCAGCTAGTATTTCAGGTGCCATCATGACTGAATCAGCCTTGAGTTTCTTAGGCTTAGGTATCCAGCAACCGATGGCCTCTTGGGGAAGTTTATTGCAAAATGCGCAAAGCAGTTTACAACGAGCACCGTATATGGCCATTTTACCAGGCCTTTTTGTTGTTTTAACTGTCTATTCCTTCAATAATCTCGGGGATATGATTAAAGCTATTTTGCAAAGGGAGGTCTAGTTCATGAATCAAAATATATTAGAAATTCAAGGGCTACAGGCTGTTTACCATCATAAAAAAGAAACACAAATCCTCTTAAAGGATATTGATTTAGCCGTGCCTAGAGGGAAAGTTGTTGGAGTTGTCGGTGAATCAGGTAGTGGTAAGAGTATGACGATGAAAAGTATTCTAAATATTTTACCAGATAAGGTAACTGCTTCATTTGAGCAATTTATTTTTGACGGACAGGTAGAGGAAATTTCAAAACAGTTACCAATCTCAATGATTTTTCAAGATCCGATGACCTCTTTGAACCCATTGAGAAGAATTGGTTATCACTTAGTCGAAGTTATTCAGCGTAATAAAAAAATGCCTAAAAAAGAGGCTGAGAAACTTGCGGTATTAGAATTAGAAAATGTGGGTATCTCATTACCTGAAAAAAGGATGAAGCAATTTCCGCACGAATTATCTGGTGGTATGCGGCAACGTGTGATGATTGCAATGGCTTTACTAGCGGAACCCAAATTACTCATTGCGGATGAACCAACAACTGCATTAGATGTAACGATTCAGGCACAGATTCTTGCCCTAATCAAACAATTACAAGAAGAAAAAATGTTGTCAGTTATTTTGGTAACACATGATTTAGGCGTCGTTGCCGGTATGTGTGATTTGATTAAAGTTATGTATCAAGGACGAGTTGTCGAAGAAGGGACCGTCGATGAGATTTTTTATCAAGCTACGCACCCTTATACGAAACAACTGCTTCAGGCTGCTCACTTAGGTGATAAAGAGTCTATCCTTTCATCTTTTTCATACAATCAATCTTTACCGGAAGAGTTATACCAAAAAGAACTCTCTGAAACACATCGAGTTTGGTTCGCGCAAGAGGAGGGATTTTGATGGCAGAGTTATTACGTGTTGAACAAGCAACAAAGGTATTTTCGACCAAAAACTGGCGAGGTGAGCGTAGTGATGTTCGGGCTGTTGATGATGTTTCATTGAGTATTCAACAAGGAGAAACGCTTGGTTTAGTGGGCGAGTCGGGTAGTGGGAAGACGACATTAGGTCGGAGTATTCTAAATTTAGAGCAGCTGACTTCGGGAAAAGTCTTTTTTGAAGAAAAAGAAATAGCTCATTTATCGAAAAAAGAACAAAAAAGTTTGTATCAAAAATGCAAATTATTTTTCAAGATCCATATTCTGCTTTAAATCCTAGAATGACGGCACTTGAATTAGTCATGGAACCCTTACTAAATGATACAAAAAGCGTTGCACGTGAGAAAGCAATTGAAATCTTAGCAACTGTTGGTATTAAAGGGGAAGCCATTTATAAACTTCCTCGTTCATTTAGTGGTGGACAACGACAACGCATAGGGATTGCTCGTGCTGTCGTTAATCGTCCTGCATTTATTTTATGTGACGAACCTACTTCAGCATTAGATGTCTCCATTCAAGGGCAAATCATTCAACTTTTAAAATCATTACAAGAATCGTATGGTTTATCCTACTTATTTATTTCCCATGACTTATCAGTGATTCGTCATATTTCTGATCGAATTGCGGTAATGTATCAAGGAAAATTAGTTGAATTAGGTCCAACGAACGAGTTGTTTGACAATCCACAACATCACTATACTAAAAAATTATTAGCAGCCGCTCCGATTGCTGATCCAAAATTAGCACGCGAAGCAATGAAGAAAAAGGTTATTCAACAAAAAATTGAGTTG
>DXBN01000013.1 GCA_019116505.1 Candidatus Enterococcus avicola
AAAGAAAAAGGTGCCTTAATTATTGTGGCATCTCATGATAAAGAGGAATTGGACTTCTTGGCCGATGAAATAATTGAAATGAAAGCTGGTAAGGTGCTTAGACAATACGGGGTTAATAAAAATGCTTGATAAAAAAAAGAAAAGAATTATCCCGCTAGCAATACTTATTCTCCTCATTTTATCCATATTATTTTTCAAATCTGTTATAACCGTTAATAATATTTATCGCCTACCCAAAGAAACGATTCATCAAATGAATGTACCTTTGAAAGTTCCTAAAAATACTAGTTTAGAATTCTATGTAAAGGATGCACATTTTATAGCATCTACAGAAGTCTCGCAATTCGCGCCTAATTTTTATGCACAATCAAAAGATAACGGACTATCGTATACCCTTATTTCAGTCACTCTAAGCGTGAATAATAAATCGGATAGCGAACAAAATATTGAAGCGTTAATGATGGCTATGCTTACGGTAAATGATACATACTCTAATGGTGTTTCTCTACCAACAATGCTTGAAGTAAATAACGGTGAAATAACCCAAAATATCGCTGCTCAACAAACCGATGAAATCACTTTATACTACGCAATCAACAAGAATAGCTTGAGTAAACAGACTTATAAGCGTCTATCTTCTCAAAATTTTTATTATACTTATCAGTTATCACCAGACGTCGAGAGGGTTCAATTGTTATTTAACTAATCGAAGAGAAAGACTTAGGTTTACTGACATTTCAACATTTTTAACCAAACAAGGGACCGCGACTATATCGCGATCCCTTGTTTGATTATTCCGTCTGTTCCCATATATTCCAGGGATATTCAGACGGCAATTTTGCCTCCACGTGTATTGGTTCTTTTTTGATTGGGTGTTCCAAGCTTAATGATTGTGCCCATAAAGCAATTTGTTGCCCAACTTTACTGGTCTTTTGACCATATTTTTGATCGCCATAAATTGGATGTCCCATGGCTGATAGCTGGACTCGAATTTGATGTGGTCTCCCCGTTTCTAATTGAACGGCAAGTAAGCTAAAGCCCTCTCGACTAGCCAATACTTGATAATTCAAAATGGCTTTTTTTGCACCTGGATGTTTACTTGAAACAACTGCTACTTGATTTTTTTGCGTATTTTTATATAGATAATCGGTTAACTGGTCCTTTTTTTGTTTTGGGACACCGTGAACGACTGCCCAATATTGGCGCTCAATCACTTGACGACGCATCATATCGGATAGACGTGATGCGGCTTTTGACGTTTTAGCAAAAACCATGGCACCACCAACTGGACGATCTAACCGATGCACCAAGCCTAAATAAACGTTGCCTGGTTTATCATCACGAACTTTTATCATTTGTTTTAAACCGGTTAATAAATCCAAATCACGACTACTGTCTTCTTGAACAGGAATATTTCGTGGTTTTTCGACCAATAAGAGATGATTGTCCTCATACAATATTGGCACTTTCATAAAATCCTTCTCCCTTAAGTATAATATTTCCATCATATCACACTCAAAAAAGAAAGATAGATTTCCCAATCATTTCACTAAACTTTAATATAACTATAACCTTGCGTTTGTAATTCGATTAAATCAAGTACCCCCGCCGGTACAACTTTCACTGTATCCGGTAGTTTGTCTTCTGAAATTTTTTGTCCACGTAAAGCATTACGACAAGCGTGAAAAACAATTGGTGTTGTTTGAATGAAGGCTTGGTTCTCTTCACTTAAATACCCTTGGACCGCATCGCTATTCGCCAAAATAATTACCGCTATTTCTTGTGTTTCCTTTAATAGATTTTGGACATTTCCTTTGACTCGTGGCCAACGGTTGACATCATCAATATGAAAAACAGCTTTCACTTTCATCAAACCCCTTTGCTTATTTTTTAATAATCATATTAATCGCTTGTTCGACTTTTTTTGCTTGTTCTTCTGGGTCTTTATCTGGATCAATAAAACAATTTTTTAAATTTTCAGCCATAATAATCCCCATCACTCGATCGATTCCCGAGCGAACCGCGCTTAATTGCGTAATAATATCAAGGCACTCTTGCTCGTCTTCAATCATTTTTTGAATGCCTCTTAATTGGCCTTCCGCGCGACGAAGGCGGTTCATAATTTTTTTGTTTTCTGTTTCCATTTCCCTCACCCATACTTTCTGACATTACCATACCGTATTTAGATGAATAAGTTCAAGTTCGATGCTTCACTGTCACCTAAATACGTTGCAACGCCACCATATTCAACAAAATCATATAATTCGGCTTTTTCAATTCCCATAATATCCATACTCATCGTACATGCAACGAATTTGACACCTAAGTCGCTTGCTTTACCAATCATGGTTTCTAATGAATCAACATTTTTTTCTTTCATAATGTGTTTCATCATTTTTGCACCCATGCCACCCATATTCATTGAAGAAATCGGCATTGATTGTGCCCCTTTCGGTAACATCATATCAAACATTTTCGCCATGCCACGTTTTTTGATTGCACGTTTTTTCAGAGCGCTTAGCCCCCAGAAAGTAAAGAAGATCGTCACGTTTTTACCCATCGCAGCGGCACCTGAAGCAATAATCATTGAAGCTAAGACTTTATCCATATCCCCACTAAAGACCACCATTGTTGCGCCATCCTTCGTTTCGTGAAGCACGCCTTCTTGTGCTTTAGATAAGTCTGGCAATTGTTGACCCGTTGCAGTTGCTTGGCCTTTCGTAATTAACGCCACGACTTGACTACCTTGAATATCTGTTGAAACTAAAGTATTTCCAGTATTTTTACACCAAGCAGCGATATCCGCACTAAAGCCAAAGTCACTAACTTGAATGGATAATTGTTGCCCATTTTCCATGCGATCAATTTCTTGTTTCACTTTTAAAATTGGACCTGGACATTGCAATCCACGTGCATCGACTTCAACTATTGCTAAATTAGAAACAGCAGTTGCAACACTCGTTGGCACTTCTTTGGTTGATGCAACAAGCGCAATATTTTTCAACTCATATTTTGCTTGTTTATATGTTTTGTAACCACCATCTAAGTTGCGTACACCAAAGCCATGACTCATTAACACACGAGCCGCATTATAGCCACGTTGTCCAACTTGGCAATACACATAAA
>DXBN01000104.1 GCA_019116505.1 Candidatus Enterococcus avicola
TTTTACAATTGCGATTGATTCAAAAGATAATTTGAAAGATGTTGTGACAAAAATTAATGAAACGGCCAAAGAATCAGGAATCAATGCGGTGATTATGGATAACCGTCTCGTTTTAACAGATAGTAAAACCGGTAATCGTGATTTGCAAATTAGCGGAGATATGGTAGAAGCCGTGGGTCTGGGAGCCGATTCAACGAAAACAGTCGGAGTGGATGCAAAGTTTAATTTGAATGGCATCGAAATGACCCGCCAAAGTAACGAAATTGATGATATGATTGATGGGATTACGTTAGAACTAAAAGCGACTAGTAGCGATACTGTTAAATTAAGCTTGAAAAATGATACGGAAAAGTTAAAAACAACGGTTAAAGACTTTGTATCACAATACAATAGCTTGATGACTTTCGTTAATGAAAGTGCAAGTGTCGGTGATCCATCGGCTAAAGACAATAAAACTGGCGCATTGTCTGGTGACAGTTCACTAGTTCGTTTACAGACAGAGTTACGTAATTTAATTGCACCACCACATACACAAGGCTCGGTGCTTAAAGCGACTGAGTTAGGCTTGTCCATTTCTGACCGCCAAGGAACGTTGAGTTTTGATGAAAAAAAATTCGATGCGATGTTGAAAAAAGATCCAAATGCGGTAAAAGACTTCTTCTACAAAGGTGAAAAAGCTGCTGGAGAAACAAAGCCGAACGAATCAGGCTATACAACCCAGTTAAAAGCGATTGCTGATAAATATCTAGTTGATAAAACCGGTGAAAAAGGGGTCATTGCTTCAAAATTTGATTCCTATGAAATAGCAATTAAAGACTTAAATAAGCAAATTACACGTTTTGATGAAGTACTAGAGCAAAAGAAAGCTCGCTATGTAGATATGTTTAGTCGATTGGATCAAGCGATGATGGAAGCTGAATCGCAAATGGCTTGGTTGTCAAGTCAAGTCGCATCCTTTAGTGGAGGCAACTAATGAGCGCGTTAAGTGAACTGAAAAGTCTCTTGCTCAATTGGGACGGACACTTTGAAAGTGCCGAGGCATTGCTGTTAGACACCAGGCAGTTATTAGCAGTCATACAAGAACAAGGCCTTGTTGAAGAAGAAATAGCGGATGCTCAATGGATCATTCAAGAATACAAAAAGTTGCTTGCCTTTTTGCAAAAGGAAAAAAGTAGTGTTCAACGAGAAGCTAGTCGAATGAATCAATCGAATCAAAAAGTGCGAGATTATGTCCGTTTTAACCAATCTTCAGGATTTGAATTTTATTATTAGGAATCGGAGAAAATAAATGTATCAAAAAAAACCAGATCAATATTTAAAAAATCAAGTAATGAGCGCTTCTCCCAATAAATTGATTGAAATGTTAATGGAAGCCGGAATTAAGAATATTCGTTTAGGAATTCTAGCGTTAGAAACCAAACAAGTGGTTAAAGCCGGTGAGTATTTGATTAAGGCTCAAGATATTGTCTCGGAATTACGTTATTCGGTCAATTCAGAAATTGACAGCGAGATTCCCGAGCAATTAATTCAACTATATGATTTTATGTACAATCAATTAGTCATTGGAAATGTCGATCAAGATGTTCAAGTTTTACAAGGCGTTCAAGAAATGCTGTCAGATTTACTTGAAACTTGGAAAACATTAACAGAGCAGTAGTAGGTAAGCAACTGACAGATGAAGAAGGAGCGATGGCGCATAGTAAAAACTCCTTCCTTTTCGAAGAGTGTTACTTATCTGTATTTTAGGAGGAGTTTACAGTAATGGATATTTATTTAATTGTTGGAATTTTCTTAGGTCTATTTTCCGTAATTGTCGGTATGATAGTAAAAGGGGCCAACGTTGCCGTTTTGATTAATCCGGCGGCAATTATCATTATTTTTGTTGGAATGGTTGCGGCTTTAATCAATTCATATCCACAAAAAGACATTAAACGTTTACCAAAAATCTTTGGAATTATTTTCCAAAATAAGACGTATGATGCACCAAAAACGATTAAGACTATCGTTGAATTATCGAATTTAGCTCGTCGTGATGGTTTACTTGCGTTAGAAAGTAGTGTGCAGTCATTGGAAGACCCGTATTTAAAAATGGGGTTAGAAATGGTAGTTGATGGGGTTGACCCAGAACAAATCAAAGAAACATTAGAAAATGAAATTGCCGGAATGGAAGATCGTCACCATGTTGGAGCTTCGATGCTACAAACAGCCGGAACGACTTCGCCGACACTAGGTGTGTTAGGAGCTGTTATTGGGCTGATCGGTGCACTGGGTAATTTAAATGATGTCGATGCATTGGGACATATGATTTCAGCGGCCTTTGTGGCAACCCTTTATGGAATTTTCTTTGGATACGTCTTATTTTTACCTTTTAGTAATCGTCTTAAAATCAAGTCGCAATCTGAAGTTTTAATCATGATGATTACAATTGAAGGTGTGATGGCGATTCAAGCGGGGCAATCTCCGAAGACAATTGAGCAAAAACTTTATAGCTTAATTGAACCAGATCAACGAATGCAGTCATCGTAAAAAGGAGCCAGTAAAATGAAACGAAAAAAAAGACCAGAGCAACATATTGATGAGAGTTGGCTTTTACCTTATGCCGATATGTTAACGCTTGTGTTAGCTTTGTTTATCGTTATGTTTGCGATGGCAAAAGTAGATGAAGGTAAGTTTGAGGAGTTTCGTGATCAATTTGGTGTTATTTTTTCTGGAACGGGCTCTGGCGGTGATTCGATTATCGGATCGGTCATTGACTTTGGTGAGCATTCGGGAGCAGTTCCTCAAGATGAGGACGAGCTAGAAGAGACAACAATGGAAAAAGAAGTAGCCAAGGAGAATAAGTTAGCTCAAAAAATGGAAGACCAACAAATGGTTGAAGTTTCTGAAAAGCTAAAGGAAGAGTTAAAAGCCTTGGGGCTGAGTGGTGATACAAATGTTTCGTTGCGTTCAGATGGTCTCCATATTAATTTAGATAGCAATATCTTATTTCAGCCTGGCGAAGCACAAATTAATGCTCAAGCAAAAAAATCATTGGATTCATTATCATCACATTTAAAAAATATGAACCAAGAAGTTGTTGTAGCGGGACATACGGATACAATCGCCATTAATCCACCTTACAAATCGAACTGGGAATTGAGTGCCGCAAGGGCGATTTCAGTGATGGATTATTTAATTGCACAAAAAGTCATTAATCGAAACCGTATTTCAATTCAAGCATATGGTGATACAAAACCACACGCAACGAACCAAACTGAAAAGGGCCGAGCTAAAAACCGACGTGTTGAGATTACGATTAAGAAAGTCTACCAGTAATGATTATGAAGAAAAAAGGATTGATTAATCTTATCTTAGCACTCGCATTTCTGTTAACGATTTACTTCGCTTATTTTCTCCCATCGCAAAAGCAACAAGAAATGACACTCACGAGCCAAAGTAAAGAGGATGCACTTTGGATGGATGATGTCGTAACCAAACAAGGTGCCACAGATTTCGTCAAAACAATTCGTTTAGATGTGCCATTATATAATCAATTGAGTGAACCGAGATTAAGAAATGGCTCAAGTGTTACAAGCTTAGCTATGCTACTTTCTTATTACGGTTATGACGTCGACAAAAATCAATTGGCTGAAAAACTGCCAACAATGCCCTACGATACAACAAAAGCGAATCCACATCAAGCATTTGTAGGTGATATAAAAGGGAGCGACCCAAGTCTGGGTGTTGCCGTTGAACCGATGGCTAAATTGGCCAAAGAAATTGTTGGAGAAGAATTCAATGTAGTGACCGGAAAAGACTATTCATTTTCGGAATTACTTAGTGCTTTAGAGAATGCAAAACCGATTTGGTTAAATGTTACCAAAAAAATGGCGAAGCTCTCAGAAAGTGACTGGCAAAAATGGGGAACAAAAAAAAATCCGATTTTAGTCACCGATAAATACCATGCGGTCGTTTTAACAGGGATGGATGAAACATTTGTTTATTATAACGATCCATTAGAAAATAAAGAACTGAAAATTGAAGTAAAAAAACTAGATGAATTGTATAATCAAACGAAAAAACAGTTCATATATATCGAATAACGGTACTGTTAAAAAAACAGCTACCGTTTTTTTGTTCATAATTACACCAATTGTTCAAAAAAAACAAAAAATCGAAAAAATATCGTAAGCGGGTAATAATCGCACGGGTACTCAAATAGCGGCATGGCAATTATAATGAGGATAATTATCCCATTTTAATTGCGGTGTCGCTATTATTTGCATACGGACTGCATCTGATCCGACCAAGGAAGGTATTCTTCCAGCAACTCCGGTTTTCTATAAAAATCCAGATTGGGCAAGTGTTCAAATAAGAGTGATAAGTATTTAAAGGCATTCAAGCAATTGGCTTTTGCTGTTGCTATAAGTGTGTAGGCAACACAATTTGCTTTTGCGCCAGCAACGCTTGTTGAAAACATGAAATTTTTTCTACCAATTGTTAAGGGGCGAATATTTCGCTCAGCTAAATTATTTGATAGAACAAGACGTCCATCATCTATAAAAGCCATCAACTCTGCTTTTAAACGTTGAGTATATGCAATCGCTACTCCAAGTTTACTTTTTGCGAGAACTGGGAACGAAGACAACCAATTCCAAAACTCAGTTAATAATGGCAATGAATACTTTTGTCGCTGCTTCTTCCGTTTCGAAGGAGGTAAGTGTTTAAACTGTTTCTCTAAGAGAAATAGTCGGTCACAATAGTTTTTACCAATGGCGGCCATTCCTTGATCGTCCCCAGCTTCAAAAAATTTGCGTCTAACATGTGCCCAACAAGCAACGACTTGTAGATTACTCATATTTTGATAAGCTGAATAACCATCACAATGAATATAACCTTGATAAGAACTTAAAACTTCTTCGATGTTGTCACGGGCGCGTGTTAAAGAAGAGTAATAGTAAATCACTGATTTCTTACATAATTCATCTGTTTGAAAGAGCCAAATCCTCGCGTCTGAGGTTGCCGGGCGACCATCTGGTCGTTTCAATATTTGATAAGGTGTTTCATCTGCGTGGATGACGTCTTCTTTATTTAAATGTTCACGTAATAAGCCATAAATGGGTTCTAACCAATCCTGAGAAGAGCGAATAATCCAATTCGACATGGTTTTACGAGAAATTTGGAGACCATATTGTTGCCATTCTTTTTCTTGTCGATAAAGGGGCAAGCCTAATTCATATTTTTGATGAAAGAGCCACGCTAATACACTAGGACCTGCAAAACTTCTTTGTAAGACAGGTTTGGGGCTTTGAGCACGTTTAATTGAATGAGCTTCAGATTCTCGACAGCTCAAACATTCATAACTATGTTCAATAAAAACTTTTTTCTTTAAGGTTGCGGGAATAAAAATGACTTCTTCGCGAGTCACTTTTTGACCAAGAGGTCGCAGTTTATCTCCACACGATTCACAATTACACTCATTATCATTTAAGTAACAATGAACTTCTTCTACAGGGAGATTTTTTAATAGTTCTGCTTTCTTTCCCTTCTTCTTTTTACGTCGGTAAGTAATTTCTTCGACGGTTTCTATTTCGGTTGGCTCCGATTCTTGAAAAACTCTGAATCTTCAAACAGAGAAAGTTGGTTTTTATTTGATGTTTTCTCGCTAGAGGTACCGAATAATTTACGCGACATATAGGCGATTTGCTCATTAAGCTGCTTTACTTGTTCAGTTAATGCCTCGTTTTGTGCCATTAATCGTTCATTATTTTTTAAGAGAACCTCATTGATTTTATCCATCTCACATCACCAGTCTTTCTGTTTTAAAAATTGTACCATAAAAGAAAACAAAGCAACACTCAAAATGAGAATTGCTTTATCTTAATTGATTCGTCCTGCTTGAACCGATTTGAAAGCCTTCGGCTGTTGTAAGGATAATCCTTCTAATAACCATCGTAATTCTTGATTGGTTAATTGTCTTACTTCTTCTTTCTTTCGAGACCACTGAAGTTTTCCTGATTCTAATCGTTTGTAAAGTAAAATAAAACCATTTTGATCCCAATATAGGGCTTTAAACCGATCAGATTTTCCACCACAGAACAAAAAGAGTGCATTATCAAACAAATCCAAATGATAAGTATCAGAAATAACGCGAGCAAGACCATCGATTCCTTGGCGCATATCTGTTTTTCCACAAACAATGAAAATATGCTTAACACGACTATAGTTAATTAGCATGGCGAAACTCCTTTAAAATGCTTGTCAAAATATATTGATTTGCACCATTATAGATAAAAACTTCTATATTATCTGTTTTTAAACGACATGCTAATTTTGGTTTTTGTACAGCACTCAGTGACTGTGCTTTTGATGAATCCGTAAGGATGACAGGGACAATTGCATTTTCATTCTTCAATAGTAAGACCTCCAATCGAACTTGATAATTTAAGTATAGATGGAGGTCTTACGTATTGATACCCGTACGATTATTACCCGCTTACACTAGACTTGTGTCTGCTGTCCAATGATGGTTACATTCTCTGCAATAGTAGCGCTGTTTCTCCAACTTCATTACTGTAGGAATATAATTAAAAGGAGCTAAGCGAATGGTTGTAATTTTCTTCCCATTCTTAACGAATGTTTGTTTACCATTAACACTATCATTTTTACAACCATTTTTAGGACATGAACGTAGTTCAGGTGAAAGTGTGGCATGAATGACATTTGTTAATTGTCCTTTAATTTCCTCCTCCGTAACACCTGAAAAAGTAATATTTTTATCTTTAATTTGAAGCATTATTCTGATATGATTAAGCAAAGCATATCGTTCCTCTCTATAGATATTTTGTGTCGTAACTTAATTCTAACAGAGAACGGTATGTTTTTTTATATTAATCAAAAAAATGGGGCTGAGAAATTATTTCTAATTTCATCAGTCCCATAAATTATAGAGCCATTTTTAGTGGTTGATACCGTGCTTTTTGATAGGAATTATTTTTCTTGTTCTTTTTGAATAGCAGTTACGCCACCTTCAATTACGGTCGCTTTAAGACCTGTATTTTTTAAAAACGATGCAGCAGTTGTGGCACTATTTCCTGATCCACAAAGAGTAAAAATTTCTTTTTTAGTATCCAATTGATTGTATTCATTCGCTAAATCATTAAGTGATATGGCTACTAAATTTTTTGTTGGAGCAGGCTTTGTAACGGACGCTTGATCGCGAACATCCAATAAAATGTAATCTGTTTCATTCGCAAGAAAGTCGTGTGCCGATATAGTTTCGGTTTTTACTAGTAGTTCGGCTGGAATTTCAGTAACTAATAAGTAGCCGTCAACTTGATGAGAAGATGGATTATTAGTTTGTTGTTCAAGTAGTTGTATCACTTCTTTATCTTCGTTTTCTAAGATGAAAATAAGTGGTCGTTGTGAATCGAGTAATGGAGGCGCTACTTTTTTAAATTTAGCATAAGGAATATTTATCGCGTCTTTAACCGAACCAGACTGATAATCATGTTGCAACCGCGTATCGATAATTTGTTGCGTTTGAACATCTTGAATTGTTAATTTTTTCAACAGAATCACTCCTTAGAAATTATAGGTTAGTCTCAGTATACAACAAATTTTAATATTTTTTGAAGTCAAGTCCAGACTCCTGTGTAAAATGCTATACAATGTTTT
>DXBN01000105.1 GCA_019116505.1 Candidatus Enterococcus avicola
AGAGAAACCAGATACTGTTGCTCACACATGTGCAACAATTGTTAATCGCATTCCATCACTCCTACATGCACCAACCGGCTTAATTACGGCTGATAAATTGGAAGAACCCAATTACTTAACGTATCCAATGCATCTATACGTTTAAAAAAGTAATAAAATACCTCGTTAATAAAGAGTATGCTCCCAAAAAGTTAGACTAAGCATCTAACTTTTTGGGAGCATTTTAAAATCTAGGATGTTTTTTGTCTATTTATTTTTTGCTCACAGCAGAGCGCTTCTTTTATCTCCTTTTTTTTGCTAAAATGGTTTGTATAAGAATATTTCACTATTAGAATGGAAAGAGTCGAAGAGAATGATTCAAGGAATAGGAATAGATGCGGTTGAATTGCCACGTATGAAAAAAATAATCGAAGAAAAACCACGCTTTATTACGCGCGTGTTGACAGATAATGAAAAAGCGTTATTTGATGCTTTGCCAACTAAGCGACAAGTTGAATTTTTGGCGGGTCGTTTTGCCTGTAAAGAAGCTTTTTCAAAAGCTTGGGGCACAGGTATCGGGCAAGTTACTTTTCAAGATATTGAAATATTAGTCAATGAAAAAGGTGCACCAGTGGTCACAAAATCACCTTATGACGAGGGAAGTGTATTTGTGAGCATTACCCATACCGATGCTTTTGCTTTTGCACAAATTATTTTAGAAAAAAAGGAGGCGAATTAAGATGGTCGTATCTTATCACCGTCCCACACGAGCTGTGGTCGATTTGGCAGCCATTAAAAAAAATGTTCAACAAGAAATTGCCCATCAAAAAGGTGCACGTGATGTTTTTGCCGTTGTGAAAGCCAATGGTTACGGTCACGGCGCGGTTCCGATCGCTAAAGCGGCTTTAGCTGGTGGCGCTGCTGGTTTTTGTGTGGCAACTCTTGATGAAGGCATTGCGTTGCGTGAAAATGGTTTAACCGAACCGATTTTAGTTTTAGGAATTGTCGAGGTCGATTGGTTGCCACTCGTATTACAATATCATTTAGCGATTCCAGTTGCGACGTTGTCATGGATAGAAGCGGCAAAAAGGTTTTATTTGGAAAATCAATTAACAGGTGAGATTGCGCTGCATTTGACTGTTGATACAGGGATGGGACGAATTGGTTTTCAAACAGCGGAGGAAGTTTTATGTGCTGTTGAACAAATTGATGGCTTCAGTGGTTTTTTATTGGAAGGAATTTTTACGCATTTTGCGACGGCCGATGAGTTGGATCAGACTTATTTTGAAAAACAAAACCAACGTTTCGTGCAAGTTGTGGAGCAATTGCCTTACCGCCCACGCTACGTTCATGGCAGTAACAGTGCGACGGCTTTATGGCATCAAGATCCTGGTAATTTAGTTCGTTTAGGGATTGCGATGTATGGTCAAAATCCGTCTGGTGGTGTTCTGACGGAAACGTATCCCCTACAAGCTGCGATGTCTCTGGAATCCGCGCTCGTGCAAGTGAAAGAAGTTCCAGCAGGTGAGGGGATTGGTTACGGTAAAACATACGAGACAACAAATAGTGAATGGATTGCGACGGTGCCAATTGGTTATGCCGATGGTTTCGTACGCGGGATGCAAGGTTTTAAGGTTTTAGTTGAAGGACATTATTGTGAAATTGTCGGTCGGCTCTGTATGGATCAATTGATGATTCGCTTACCAAAAGCTTTTCCAGTTGGAACCAAGGTAACTTTGATTGGTAAGAACCAAGAGGAAGAAATTACCATGCAAGA
Source organism: Candidatus Enterococcus avicola (assembly GCA_019116505.1). Taxonomy (GTDB): domain Bacteria; phylum Bacillota; class Bacilli; order Lactobacillales; family Enterococcaceae; genus Enterococcus_I; species Enterococcus_I eurekensis. Next base: position 1,757 of record DXBN01000105.1, read on the forward strand.
AGTAGCTGATTACTTAGGTACGATTCATTATGAAGTGATTTGTTTACTCTCTGATCGAATTCCAAGAGTCTATTTGAATAGCGAGGGGATTCTTTAATGAAACGTGGAGATATTTTCTTTGCCGATTTATCCCCGGTTCAAGGTTCGGAACAAGGTGGTGTCCGGCCGGTTGTTTTAGTCCAAAATGATTTAGGAAATCGCTACGGTTCAACGTTGATTGTCGCAGCGATTACCACTCAAAAAAGTAAAGCTAATTTACCGACCCATGTTGCCTTACCCAAAGAATTGAGCGGTTTAAAACGTGATTCATTAATTTTAGTTGAGCAGTTACGCACAATTGATAAGTGCCGTGTGAAAGAAAAAGTTTGCCGTTTATCAGAAAATAAAATGTTAGAAATTGATCGGGCATTATGTATTAGCTTGAGTTTAACGGATAGGAAGAAGGAGAAGTAATGGGGAAATATGTTATTTTACTAACGGTTATTCTCTTTCTTTTTTTTGTAATCAAAAAAGTAAAAAGTTTTTTCAAACAAATGAAATTAGAAAACATTGGTTATTGTTTAGTCGTTGATAAATTTGAAAAAGACGGGAAAGCAATGGTCGTTTTTCAACAAAGCGAGAACGAATGGACACTCGTTTGTCCGTATAAAATATATTTGGAAACACCGTTACTGACAAGAGGTCTTTTGACATTAAAAGATGGCGCCTTTTACTCGTTTGAAAGTTAGGAGGAAGAGATGAAAATGAAAATTGGTTTTTATGGTTCAGGGAATATGGCGCAAAGTATTATTCAAGGGTTGTTAGAAAAAGAAATTTATCCCAAAGAAGCGATTGTGGTTTACAATCGTCGTTACGCACCAACGCTACAAAAAACAGTTGAGACTTATGGTGTAACACCATTATTAGATCAAAAAGAGTTTTTTGAATCGGTTGATACAATTATTTTGGCAGTTAAGCCACAAGTTTTAAGGACCTTATACACTGATTTACAACCATTATTGAGGCCGAATCATTGTCTAGTTTCATTAGCAGCTGGAATTACTTTAACAGAATTGGAAACAAAACTGGGAGAGCAGGCGTATATTCGAGCGATGCCGAATACACCATTAGCGGTCTTAGAAGGTTCGATTGCATTGGCGCGTAATCAGCAAGTGAGTGACGAGCAGTTTGCAGCGATTCTAGACTTATTCAATCAAATTGGAGTTGCCAAAGAGTTGCCAGAATCGTTATTTGATGCTTTTATCGGTGTCAGTGGCTCCGCGCCAGCTTATGTTTATTTATTCATTGAAGCGTTAGCTGATGGTGCCGTTTTAGAAGGGATGCCACGTCAAATGGCTTATGAATTTGCGGCACAGACCGTTTTAGGCAGTGCAAAAATGGTGCTTGAAACGAAAGAACATCCCGGTGTTTTGAAAGACAACGTTTGTTCGCCAGGTGGAACAACGATTGAAGCAGTGAAAGTTTTAGAAGACAATCATTTTCGTAGTACGGTCATACAAGCAGTACAAGCAGCTGCTCAAAAAAGTCGTAAAATGAATGAGGGTTAATGATCGGAACAAAATAAACGAGACAAAGAAGGGATAAACAATTGTTTACCAAAGTTCGTCATAAAATTGAGAGGTCGTTAGAAGGTGAAGAGATTTCTCGTGGTGAGATTTTATCGATTCTCTTACCGGTTATTATTGATCAGTTTTTCTTAATTAGTTTTAATTTTATTAACACCGCAATGATTAGTTCTTCTGGTTCAGCCGCGATTAGTGCGGTGAACATGGTTGGGAGTATTAATATCTTTTTAGTTCAAGTTTTTGTAGCGATTGGACTAGGAGGAACGGTACTCATATCCAGAGCTTACGGCAAAGGCGATGCGCGTGGACTGGGTTCACTGAGTGCTAGTGTCATTCATGCCACATTAATTGTCGGGACGTTATTGATGTTGGTATTCTTGTTACTCCATCAAGTTGTTTTAAATTTGTTATTTGGAACAGCCGATCCAATCGTCATGTCGAATGCCAAAATCTATTTTATCGGTATTTTATTGAGTTATCCGGCACATGCGATTATTGAAGGCGTTAATGGGAGTTTACGTGGTCTAGGTTTTACGCGTAATTCACTCAAAAATTCACTATTTATGAATAGTGTCTATTTAATTTCAAATATCTTTTTGGTGTTGATTTTTGATTTAGGTATTATGGGTTTAATTATTTCATTGTTAATTTCCCGTTTTTTAGGGGCTATTTTTGCTAGCTACTCAATGTATCAATACCGGATGAATTTCCGATTGCGAAAAAACGATTTACAAAGATTTGATATCACTATGGTGGGCTTTATTTTACGAACGTCATTGCCCTTTGCCGCAGAATCACTCTTTTTTAACGGTGGAAAAATCATTATGCAAATGATGATTGTCAGTTTTGGAACGGCGCATATTGCTGCCAATGCAATCGCTGGTTCGTGGGTCCAATTGGCTGAAATCATTCCAAGTGCGTTAGCGACGTCGCTTGTTCCGATTGTCGGCCAATCAGTCGGTCGAGGGAATTTGAATGACGTCCGTAAGTTAACGAAATCCTTTGTTCGTTTAGGTATTATTGCAATCGTAGCGGTTGATACAATCATGTTGCCACTCTTTCCCTTAGCGATGAAACTTTTCAATCCAGAACCGGAGATGATTCCAATTATTTTCAAAATGTATCTGGTGGCTTTCGTGATGCATGGTGTTGCTTGGTGTTATAGCTTTGTCTTACCGTCAGCTTTACGTGCCCTAGGGGACGGCAAGTTTACGACGACAGTCTCCTTATTTTCAATGTGGATTTTTAGAATTGGGGCGGGCTATTTAATTGGTGTCTATCTTGGTTATGGTTTAGTTGGAATTTTCGTAGTGATGACGATTGAATGGGCCATTCGAGGAGCGATTTTCTACCGACGCTTTACAAGTAATAAATGGATGAACCATCTAGAACTAAAATAAAAAAAACAAGAGAAGGATTCGTTTTGGCGAATGCTCCTCTTGTTTTTATTTTATAGGGGAAACGATGTAACGATTGCTAGCATAAGGTTCGATTGTAACGGCCTGTTGATAAAAATCTTGTAACGTCTCGGTTGAGAGTAAGTCTTCACGTAGTCCTTGAGCATAAATCTCCCCCGCCCTTAATAAACAAACATGGGAGATGAAAGGTAATATTTCTTCGGTGTGATGAGTGACGAATAAAATCGTCGGCGCTTGTGGTAGAAAAGACAAGTGTGCAATCTGTTGCAAGAGGCGCTCGCGGGCGAATAAATCTAGTCCCGTACAAGGTTCGTCTAAAATAAGCAATTCCGGTTCAGCCATTAAGCCACGAGCAATTAGGACAATTTGGCGTTCCCCTTGAGAAAGTTGCCCATAGGTTTTGCCAATCAGACTGGCAGCCTCCAAGTGTTCTAAAAGATTCTTCGCGTGCATTAGATCCTCAGGTTCATATTTTTGATAAATGCCAATGCTCGCAAATTTACCGGAAAGGACAATCTGTTCAGTAAATTCATTCGCACGTAAACGAACTTGAAGGGCGGAACTAATCCAACCGATTCGCTTACTTAATTCAGGGAGTGATGTTTGTCCAAAGACTTCTCCAAGAACCGTCACTTTGCCACTAGAGGGCCATAAATTACCGGTAATGATTTGTAAAAGTAAGGTTTTTCCTGCACCATTTAATCCTAGTAATGCCCAGTTCTCACCTTGCTCGACTTGCCATTGAATCTGATTTAATAAAAACTTATGATTTCGGATTAATTGTACATTTTCTAATGAAATAATTGGCATACGGTCACTTCCTTTATTTTTCTCTTTGTTATTTTATCTTCATTTTAGCGCTACGAACGCGATAGGATTAACGAGCGAACGCTAGCCTTAAAATTATCTTACTCGATAATTTCAAAAAGTAAAAATATTATGATGTTTTTCTGAGTCATTTTATTCCGATAAAACGATGGAATTTCAAGGGATGACGCTTGAAAATAAAAATGAAAAGGAGTAGTATCTGATGTTGGAAATAGTGATATATGAAAGGTTATTAAAGTGTAGGTGAACATCAATGAAAAAAATAAAAAAGATTTTCCAGTTGTATAAAATCGATTGGAAACGAATCGGAAAAAATCCAGTTGCGTTATTTTTAGTCATCGCTTTAATGATTTTACCATCGCTATATGCTTGGTTTAATATTAAAGCGCTCTGGGATCCATATGGCAATACGAAAGATTTACCGATCGCTGTTTACAGTGCGGATGAGGGAGCAAAATTAAAAGAGACCCAAATTCATATCGGTGAGGAAGTCATTGAGAATTTACGAAAAAATGACCAGTTAGGCTGGCGTTTTGTTTCTTCAAAAGAGCAAGTGACAAAGGGCGTGCAGTCTGGTAAGTATTATGCGGGGATTTATTTACCCCCGGAATTCTCGGAAGATTTATTAAGTTTTATCAAAGGAGATATTAAAAAACCAGCGATTAATTATTACTTCAACGGGAAAATTAATGCAATTGCCCCCAAAATTACCGAAAAAGGGGCGACAAGTGTCCAAGAAGAAATTAGTCGCCAGTTTATCGAGACGACGAGTGGTACGTTACTAGAGGTTTTTAACGCAATTGGTTATACGTTGGAAGACAATTTGGTTTCAATTAATAAAGTTAAAAATTTAATTTTAACAACCAACGATAATCTAGCTAAGATAGATGGTTATACGCAAGAAGTGGTTCATTTACAAAAAGCGATGCCAAGTTTGAAACAAAAATTGGAAAAAGCCAATCAAATGGTCGATTATTTGCCAGAGGTTGATGCCTTAACGACAAAAATTATTGCATTAAATGACAAATTTCCGAGTATTCAAAAAGAAGCGGGAATTATTTTAACCTTACAAGATAAAATTCCTGAAATAAAACAAGCCAGTCAACAAGTTGCGATGATTGATGAAGATTTTTCAAAAATAGCTCAGACGATCACTGAAGGTGTGACTGAAGGGAAAGAGGCACTTGAAATTGTTCAGCAAGTCCAAGATTTATTACCAATGGTACAACAATTTGGTCAAGACTCAAGTAATTTTGTAGCAAAAACACAAGAAGCCGCAACAAAACTACAACAAGCGCTACCGCAAATTCAAAAAATTGTCGCTTTTAACTTTGAAGCACTAGGTAGTGTTTCAGCCCGTATTAATAGTATCGCGCAAGACTTACAAGCTTATCTGTCACAACCAGAAACGGGACTAACGCCCGAAGAAAAAGCAGCGATTTTACAGATTTTGCAAGTAGCCAATACGACAATTGATGAACAATTGCGTTTAATTGATGGCTTAAGCCAATGGTTAACTCAAATCAATCAAGAACAAAAGTTTGATACGGTCATTGCACAATTAGCCGATGTGAGACGACGACTACAAGATTTACAACAACTAAATCAGTTCTTAATTACAAACAGTGACGCGATTTCAAAAGAAAGTCTTTTAGCACACGTCAATAAGATTGAAGCTGTTTCAGGTACGATTAATCAAATCATTGCTAGTATCGACGTGGCAAATATTACAGAGATGATTAATCGGACGTTAAGTGAAGAAGTCTTGCCGGCATTAGCTAATGTCCAACAATTATTGGATAAAGGCAGTCAAATTGATTTAACGAAATTACTAAACGCCACACAAACAACCATTACGAATGCCGTGTCACTTTTAGAAAAATATGAAAAAGAACTGCCAGCAATTGGGGAAGAAATTCATGATGCCAACCAAATGCTAAGTACCCACCTTGATACGATCGTTAATGGTATTAATCGCGGGGCAGATTTATACAAAAATGATTTACCAGTACTAGGTGAAAAATTACAGATCGCCGCCGATTTTAGTCAAAATGAGTGGCCTGTTATCAAAAAAGAAATGACGAGTACCTTAACGATGGTCAATCAAAAAATGCCTAGCGTTGAAGCGGCCTTAAATGAGGGTGTCCGCTTAATTAATGAAGATTGGCCAACGATTCAAAAAGGCATTCAAAAAGCGGCAAAAGCCATTGAGAAGGGCGAATCAATGGTTGATTTAGGTGACATCATTCAATTACTCAAAGCGGATGCCTTATCAGAGAGTGATTTCATGGCAAATCCCCTCGAATTAAAAACCAAAGAATACTATCCAATTGGCAATAACGGTTCGGCAAGCACACCGTTTTATACAACCCTTTGTCTGTGGGTCGGTGCATTACTTCTTTCTAGTTTAGCAGCGACAGCATTTCACCTAGATGAAGAAGAGAAAGCCAAATACACGAAAAGAGAAACTTTTGTGGCGCGGATGTTAACCTTCTTAACCATTGCGATTCCACAAGCATTAATTGTAACACTTGGAAATCTCTGGGCTTTAGGTGTCGCTGTAGCCAATCCATTGGCGAGTGTCCTATTTGCGGTCTTAATTGCTCTGACCTTTATGATGATGATTTATGTTTTTGTCGGACTTTTTGGCAATATTGGTAAAGGAATTGGGATTATTATTCTAGTCTTATCCATTTCAGGTGGGGGTGGGAATTATCCAATTCAAGTTTCAGGACCTTTCTTCCAATGGATTAATCCGTTCTTACCCTTTACTTATGGCGTGAATCTTTTACGAGAAGCCGCTGGTGGCATTTATTGGCCAAATGCCTGGATCGATATAGTCGTATTAATCAGTCTCTTAATTGTTTTTGCTATCGTGGGCACGTGGGCCTTTCCAAAAGTTGAACCATTAACTGAAAAAATTGAAAAACGCGCTAGAGAAAGTCACTTCTTCCATTAAGATCAAGCGAAGTTCATGATTTAGACGATGCTCAACATAAAAAAATACAAAGAAAACGAGCAATGACCGTAAAGTCACGCTCGTTTTCTTTGTATTTTAATTTTTCTTTTTACTTGTTGGATCAAGTTTTCGTTCGATAATTCCTAAAAACCAATCGGTAAAAATTGACATCGCAGCTGTCGGTAGAGCACCGGCTAAAATAATCGCCGCACCATCTGTCGCGTTCGTTCCACGGACAATGATATCTCCTAGACCGCCTGCGCCAACGAAAGTCCCAATAGCGGTAATTCCGATTGCTAGAACAAGGGCATTACGGACACCGGCCATAATAACTGAAATCGATAAAGGAATCTCAACTAAGTAGAGTCGTTGCCAAGGGGTCATGCCCATTCCTTTACCGACATCTAAAATACCGGCATCGACTTGACGCATACCAGTGTAAGTATTTTTGACAATTGGTAAAAGTGAATAAAGAAAGACCGTCACAATTACAACGTTAACACCGAGTCCCAGACCAAGCATTAAAATGGAAACCATCGCCAGTGCGGGAATGGTTTGAATTAAATTCGCAATCCGCATCACCCAATCCGCAAGTTTTACACGGCGGGAAATAAAGATCCCTAGAGGAATACCGACGATAGCAGCAAACAAGACACCATAGAAAGAGATTAAGAAATGACGGAGAAACTGCGTAAAGACGTAGCCGCCGTTTTCGTTGAAATAAAGTAGAAACTGTTGAAATAAATTTAAGTCTGCCATTTTATTTCCCTCCTTCTTCGAAATAATTATGTTCTTCTAAAAAATCTTTAGCAACAACTGAAGGTTCAATTAAATCATTATCGGATGTGAAGTTGAGTTTTTGCATCGTTTGAGTATCGATTTGACCAGCTAATTTATTTAAAATCGAGTCAATTTCTGGTACTTCATCAAGCAGCTCTTGCGAGACAACGGGTGAAGCATCATATGGCGGGAAGAAATTCATATCATCTTCCAACATCACTAAATCGTAACTGGCAATCCGTCCATCGGTTGAATAACCTAAAACGACGTCCATTTGATTGGCAGCAACGGCATTGTAAACGAGTCCGATTTGCATCGGTAAAATGGATGAAAAACTAAAGCCGTATGTTTCGACAAATCCAGGATAACCATCACCTTCACGTGCCATCCAAGCACGGTCGGCACCAACGACTAATTGGTCGGCCACATCGGCTAAATCACTGACGGTTTTTAAGTCATATTTTTCAGCAGTATCTTGACGAACTAAAAAGACATAAGTGTTGGCAAATCCATAAGAAGGATACCAAACTTGATTGTATCTTTCCTTAAATTCGCGTTTAATCACATCAAATGCTTCTTTTGGATCAATTATTGGTTCTAACTGTAACGTTGAAGCGATATCTGTTCCTGTATAGCGAGCCGCAGAGATTTGGGCATCACCATTCAGCATCGCTTGATGATTAATATTTGTTGTTCCTAAGTTGTTAATAATCGTTGTGTTTTTATCAGTGTAGTGTTCAACCATTTCAGCCACAATACTACCTAAAATTTGTGCTTCGGTTGTAATTCCCCCGGTAATTGCAATCGTGTTAGGATCACTACTCGTTTTTAAACCTGGTAATGAGCAAGCGGATAAGACCAAGGTCATTACGAAGAATACAACGAGTTGTTTAGTTTTCTTCATTATTCCGCCTCCTTTTTTAAGATTGAAGAGGTTAACTTATCTTCTACTTTTCCTAATAAATAATCGGTTCCTAGCGCTAAAATTGTGACTGGAATTGTCCCAGCGAAGATTAAACTTGGCTGATAATTATCTAAACCACTAAAAATCAGCACACCAAGTCCACCAGCTCCAATATAGGAAGCTAAACTGGCCCAAGCAATCACATAAACCGCTGCTAAGCGTAGGCCTGCCATAATTGTGGGTAGTGCTAAAGGAATTTCAACTTGATAAATGGATTGGGCGGGCGTCATTCCCATCCCTTTTGCCGCGTCTAAGTAATTGACATCGACATTTTTTAAACCAATATATGTATTTCTTAAAATCGGTAAGAGAGAATAAATAAAGAGGGCGACGATTGCTGGTAAACGTCCCACACCTAGAAAAGGGATCATTAACGTAAGTAATGCTAAAGAAGGGATGGTTTGTAGCGCACTGGTAATCCCTAAAACAATATTAGCAATTTTTGGCGTACGCGTTAAAAGAATACCTAAAGGAATCGCAACGAACGCACCAAGTATCAACGCGATAAAGGAAATGTAAATGTGTTCAAGTGTTGTAGTGATAATTTGACCACCGTATTCTTGAAAGAAAGTCATGACTTACCCCTCCTTTACTTCATCTGTATTGAAAGACTCAACTGCATCCATCAGGGAATCTTCTTCTCCAAATACAACATCATAAACAATGTCGACTAATGATGCACGGGTAATAATTCCGACGACACGATTATGGTCATCGACAACGGGCACATATTTTAGGCCACGATTTAAAATTCGTTGTAAGGTATTACGTAAAAGGGCACTTTGTTTTACAGAGAAGACCTCGTGTTTTAAAATATCGCCAACGCTAGCGGTTAGGCCACGATTTTTGTTAATCGATTCAATATCAACAAAGCCTTTTAGGACATCTTGATTGTCGGTAACAAGGAGTGTATCTACGCGTTTTTCTCGCATTAAACGCAACGCTTCTTGAATCGATTTTTCGGTTGTGATAGTAATCGCTGTATTTAGCATCACTTCGCTCACGGTTGTTTTGTCTGGTCGAGCTTGTAATAGGCGATCTTCACCTAAAAGATCTTCGACAAATGAATTGGCTGGATTTTTTAGAATATTTTCAGGCGTATCAAATTGAACAACCCGGCCTTCACTCATAATTGCAATGCGATTAGCTAATTTTAATGCTTCATCCATATCATGGGTAACGAAGACGATCGTTTTACCTAAACGTTCCTGTAAGTCTTTGACTAAATCTTGCAAAGAATCGCGTGTGATTGGATCCAGCGCACCAAAAGGCTCATCCATTAAAATGATATCTTGGTCAGCTGCTAAAGCACGAACTACACCAATCCGCTGTTGTTGCCCACCAGAAAGCTCACTCGGATAACGATCGAGCATCTCGCGGGGCAATTCAACTAAATCAATCATTTTTTCCGCTGTTTGATCGCGCTTCGCTTGATCGACCTTTAATAATTTTTGTACTAGTGTAATGTTTTCACGGATTGTCATATGAGGCATCAATCCAATACTTTGAATGACGTAACCGATTTTTCGACGTAGCTCGACAGCATTTAATTTTTGGATATCTTGTCCATCAATTAAAATCTTACCTTTACTAGGTTCGGTCATACGGTTAATCATTCGCATAGAAGTTGTTTTCCCACTTCCACTTGTACCGATAAAACAAATAAATTCACCTTGTTCAAAAGATAAATTTATATCTTCTACCGCTATTTTTCCACCACGATATATTTTGGATACATTTTGAAATTCGATCAAAAGAACCACCTCTTATCTTTCCTATTTTTTTGCGAATATATATATAATTGTGCCAAAAAAAAGACCTGTTGACAAATCTAAAGCCTAATTAAGGGAGAAAAAAGAGCGATAAACCAACAAAATGAATGCTTTTTAAGAAAAAATTATCAAGCGCTATCCCTTGTGAGCGTAAGAAGTAAGAAAGTTTTCAGAAAAAAATAAATTAGAATTTGATTAGAATTTTTGTTTTTTACGAAAAAAGGGCAAAAACACTTAAGAAAATCACAAAGAATTCGTCGATAGTTTTCTAATTGTTGAAAGAATGTTAGAATATGCTAGAGTATTTGACAGCAAAGAAAAGAGTGAGAGAATGTTAACAACAGAAGATTTTGATTTTGACTTGCCGGAAGCTTTAATAGCTCAAACACCGTTAAAGGATCGGACAAGTTCTCGTTTATTAACCTTAAATGCCACAACAGGTGAAATGGACGACAAGCATTTTTATAATATTTTAGATGAATTAAATGCTGGAGACGCGCTAGTCATGAACGATACAAGAGTTTTGCCCGCACGCTTATACGGAGAAAAACCATCAACAGGTGGTCACCTAGAAGTCTTGCTTTTAACGAATATTGAAGGTGACACATGGGAAACATTAATCAAACCAGCGAAACGCGCCAAAGTTGGGACAGAGATTTCTTTTGGTGACGGTCGCCTAAAAGCTATCGTTGAAAAAGAATTGGAGCACGGTGGACGAATTGTTCGCTTTGAATATGAAGGAATCTTTTTGGAAAACTTAGAATCATTAGGTGAGATGCCTTTACCACCATACATTAAAGAGCGTCTAGAAGATCCAGAACGTTACCAAACCGTTTATGCAAAAGAAAATGGTTCTGCAGCAGCACCAACAGCCGGACTACATTTTACACAAGAACTATTAAATAAAATTCAAGAAAAAGGCGTTCGTCTAGTTTATTTAACATTACATGTGGGCTTAGGAACGTTTCGACCAGTTAGTGTCGATAATATCGCTGAACATGAAATGCATAGCGAGTTTTATCGTCTGAGTGAAGACGCAGCCGCCGCATTAAATGAAGTAAAAGTTGCGGGTGGAAAAATTATTGCAGTTGGAACGACTTCCATTCGTACATTAGAGACAATCGGTTCAAAATTTCAGGGTCAAATTAAAGCCGATAGCGGTTGGACTAGCATCTTTATTACACCAGGTTACGAGTTTAAAGTGGTCGATGCCTTCTCAACGAACTTCCATTTACCAAAATCAACCTTAGTCATGTTAGTCAGTGCTTTTGCAGGACGAGAAAACACATTAGCTGCCTATCATCATGCAATTGAAGAGGGGTATCGTTTCTTTAGCTTCGGAGACGCAATGTTTGTCAAAAAATAACTTAATAAAAAAAGACAGCTGTTCTAAAAATTTCTAGAACAGCTGCTTTTATCTTTCGGAAGGAGTTGTTGGTTTTTATTGCGAGTCATGCAAAGTAACGTTCTCACGGTTTAACAAAAATTTTGTTTACTCTCAAAGGTTCGAAACTAAAATTCTTTTGCAAATCATGTACTATTTTGTTTCAGGTACTTTTTGATTCTTTGTACTTCTTGTGGCCTTATTTTAAAAATGGTATTACTCTGCACATGGAATACTAGGTGAAGCTTGTAAAACGAACAACTTTTTGTTTGTTACGACTATTCTCTCGGTACTTTATCTATCTTAAATCTTCAATCTAAAATGTTTGGTACTAGAAAACGAAACCAACAACTTTGTTCCTTCCTTACACTCATATAGTAACACGAAATGATAGCGTTTGCAAAAGATACGCTTTTATATATGAAGACAAAAAAAGACACCCTAGTAAAAATTAAAATTTTTACTAAGGTGTCTTTTTCCAAGTACTCAAAGCAAATCGCTTTTACGCACTTTTTAAATTGTCGTAAAAGGCTGTTTTGGTTGTTAGGATGTATGGGGTTAGCCATAGGTAGCCAATGCCTAATGTGAAGAGGCAGAGGATGTGCCAACCGATGAAGCTTAGATCGAGTATGAAAAGTTGTCCTTTATGTCCATCCATTAATTGACGGCTTTTAGTGATTGAATCTAAGTATCCTGGGGCAACGCCAGTTTCACGATAGTCATCATAATAAATGAAATATGCTTGAGAATACGCATATCCTTTGATAATCCCTGGAATAACAAAGAGTAAACTCCATAGGAAGGTGAAAATAGAGGTTAATAGATAGATAACTAAAATACCGATACCGTAAGGCGCTTGAAATCCTTTAAATGCATCTTTCAAAGGTTCGATAGTCATTTTTTGACGACGGAAAACGTCAAGAAACGTCCAAGAAATACCAACAGTAAAGAATGTAGAGATTAAACCTCCAACTAAACTAGGTCCCCCTGATCCACCAAAGTTGATATCCGCTGAGGTACTCACATTTGATCCGTCGACAAAAGATTGGATCATGTCAGAATTATTAAAAATAAAATAAGCCGGGACAGCGATTAAAATAAGAAAAATAAGAGCAATAACGATTGTGATAGCTGTCGGAATTAGATTGATTAAGACGGCTTCTTTCCAACGGCCTTGTAACATTTCTTTTGCTTCTGCTTTTAACTCCGCGTTTGTTTTCATGTTGTTCACACCTTTTCTTTTTTATAGATTTGATTTGGATCAAACATTGTAGAAATGACTTCCTAACTAATTGAAGCATAACATCTTTTTTATTATTCTGCATAGGTTATTAGAAAAGCTATAAGAAAGATTAAGTTTTCAAGTGAAATTTTTCTTAGAGTTGCAAAATAACGTGGGAAGATTTATGATGAAGGGTGCAAAATAAATAGTGTATAAATTAGAAAGTAGGGAAATGAATGACGGAACCAGCCATTCGTTATCGATTAATAAAAAAAGAAAAACATACTGGAGCGCGCTTAGGTGAAATTATTACACCGCATGGGACGTTTCCAACACCAATGTTTATGCCAGTTGGAACATTAGCAACTGTAAAAACAATGGCACCAGAAGAATTAAAAGCGATGGGTGCCGGAATTATTTTGAGTAATACCTATCATTTATGGCTTCGACCAGGAGAAGATTTGGTTGAAGAAGCAGGTGGATTACATAAATTTATGAACTGGGATCAACCGATTCTAACGGATTCAGGTGGTTTCCAAGTCTTCTCACTAGCAGATATGCGTAATATCGAAGAAGAAGGCGTTCATTTTAGAAACCATTTAAATGGTTCAAAACTATTCTTATCACCAGAAAAAGCTATTCAAATTCAAAATAAATTAGGTTCAGATATTATGATGAGTTTTGATGAGTGCCCACCTTTTGATGAAAGTTATGACTACGTTAAAAAGTCTGTTGAACGAACTTCTCGTTGGGCAGAGCGTGGCCTAAAAGCTCATGCCAATCCAGATCACCAAGGGCTTTTTGGAATCATCCAAGGTGCCGGATTTGAAGAGTTACGTCGCCAAAGTGCCAAAGATTTAATTAGTATGGACTTCCCAGGGTATTCAATCGGAGGATTATCAGTTGGTGAACCAAAGGAAGAAATGAACCGTGTCTTAGACTTTACAACACCACTGATTCCCGATAACAAACCACGCTACTTAATGGGCGTTGGTGCGCCAGATTCATTAATCGACGGTGTGATTCGTGGTGTCGATATGTTTGACTGTGTCTTACCAACTCGAATTGCCCGTAACGGTACTTGTATGACTTCTCAAGGTCGTTTGGTCGTGAAAAATGCGCAATATGCACGTGACTTTAGACCGATCGATGAAAAATGTGATTGTTATACATGTAAAAACTATACACGCGCTTACGTTCGTCATTTAATCAAATCCGATGAAACATTTGGTTTGCGTTTAACCTCATACCATAACTTACACTTCCTAATTAACTTGATGAAACAAGTGCGTCAAGCAATTATGGATGATAATTTACTAGAATTCCGTCAACACTTCATGGAAGAATACGGATTTAATAAAGAGAACGCAAGAAATTTCTAGTTTTTTGTGAAAAGACTAGAGAAGCGTTTCCTTTTTTGGTACAGTAAACCTAGATAAAAAATTGAGGTGAAATAAATGTCAGCAATAATTATGATTCTTCCAATCGTAGCTATGTTAATTTTCATGCAACGTTCTCAAAAGAAACAACAAAAAGAACGTCAAGCATTAATGGATAGCATTGTTCCAGGAAGTCGTGTAGTAACAATTGGTGGTTTACATGGCGTCGTGTCTGAAGTAAACAAAGATAAAAATACCATTGTTCTAGACTGCGAAGGAATCTACTTAGAATTCGAACGTACGTCGATCCGTACAGTGAAACCAGCAACAGTAGTTGAAAATGATGATTCAGTGACTGAAGTAGTCGTTGAAGAAGAAAAACCAGCAGAATAATGATTAGAAATCCAGTTAGACTTTTACGTCTAGCTGGATTTTTTTGGCGTATTCAAGTAATTCATCCGCGTAGTCATTCATATGAACGAAGTGAAAAGTTTTGATGACCCGATTGATTGTTTTCCAACCCTCTTGATTTCCTTTTCTTTTAGGGATCGCCTTATTTGGTCGTCCATTATGGAGGAAATGGAAACAAGTAACAAAAAAAACACGTTATTATTTTTTCAGTGATTGCAACGTTACTTCAGCTATTGTCCGGTATTGTCATAGCAAAAATCTTGGAGGTCCCACTTGGAGTCGAACGGTATTCATTCAAACTTATTTGGTTAATCACTAATATTTTTGTCGTACCATTGGAAGAGGAGTTGGTGTATCGTTATGCGATGATTTTGCCACTTGAAGGAAATAGCCCACCACTATTAATCAGAGCAAAAATAGGACGTCTCAGTTTAATCGTTTTATCAAGTAGTGTTTTCATGTTGGAGCATGTTGCGACGAGTGAAGAGAATTTGATTTTGTTAATTCCTTATTTGGTAATGGGATTGTTGTATGGCTTTGTGTACTATTTAAAAAATAATCTTTGGTATAGTGTAGGCGCACTTATTTATTATAACGCGTCCGTCCTAGCGCTATCATTTGTTATGAATTAATTGACCGCTAACAATCAAAAACTCATTATATCTTGTCGACTAGTGAGTTTTTTTGAGTAGAATTGTTAATTTTATCACAATTAAAAAACTTGTTTTTCATGAGGGAAAGGAAATTAGATTAAAAATCTATACTTTTTTTATTTTTTAAAAATTAATGGAAAGAACAAATACATCGATAAATACTGTATTATGAGGGTTTTGTTCTGAGGTAATCAAAAATATTGAAAAGTTGTGAAGAAAATCACAGGAAACTATTTACAAACCCAAATAAATTGTGTATGATATGTTTGTGAGATAGATAACAAACGAAAATCAGATTTTCTTAGGAGGATTATCATGAGTAAAACAGTAGATAAGAAAGAAGTTAAAAAAGAAGAAGTAGCTACAATTGATGTTTCTGTGATGATTGACGATTTAGCAGCAAAAGGCAATGTCGCTTTAAAAGAAATGGAAAATTTCGATCAAGCGCAAGTCGATCACATTGTTCATGAAATGGCAATGGCCGCTTTAAATGAGCACATGTCATTAGCGAAATTAGCGGTTGAAGAAACAGGACGTGGAATTTACGAAGATAAAGCAATCAAAAATATGTACGCATCTGAATACATTTGGAACTCTATTAAAGACAACAAAACAGTCGGTGTGATTAATGAAGATGAGCAAAAAGGCTTAATCGAAATTGCTGAACCAGTCGGTGTTGTTTGTGGGGTGACACCAACAACAAACCCAACTTCAACAACAATCTTTAAAGCGATGATTGCTTTGAAAACGCGTAATCCAATCATTTTTGCTTTCCATCCAAGTGCTCAAAAGAGTTCAGCAGAAGCAGCACGCATCGTTCGTGATGCAGCAATTGCAGCGGGCGCGCCTGAAAACTGTGTTCAATGGATCGAACACCCATCAATTGAAGCAACTCAAGGCTTGATGAATCACCCAGGAATCGCGATTGTTTTAGCAACTGGTGGGGCAGCGATGGTTAAATCCGCTTACTCAACAGGAAAACCAGCATTAGGAGTTGGACCGGGTAACGTACCAGCTTATATCGAAAAAACAGCAAAAATCAAACGTGCCGTTAACGACTTAATTGTTTCAAAAACATTTGATAATGGAATGATTTGTGCTTCAGAACAAGCGATTATTGTTGATAAAGAAATTTACAAATCAGTTAAAGCTGAATTCCAAGCGCATCAAGTTTACTTTGTAAAACCAAATGAATTACAAAAATTAGAAGACGCTGTTATGAACGAAGGTAAATATGCAGTTAACCCATCAATTGTTGGGATGCCAGCTGTTAAAATCGCTGAATTAGCCGGAATTAAAGTACCAGAAGGCACAAAAATGTTAATCGCCGAATTAGAAGGTGTTGGTGCAGATTACCCACTTTCACGTGAAAAATTATCACCTGTTTTAGCAATGATCAAATCAGAAAGCACAGAACACGGTTTAGAGCTATGTGAAGCAATGTTAAACTTAGGTGGTTTAGGACATACTGCCGTTATCCATAGTGAAGATGAAGATTTACAAATTCGCTTTGGCTTACGTATGAAAGCTTGTCGTGTCTTAGTCAATACACCATCAGCTGAAGGCGGAATCGGAAATATCTATAACGAAATGATTCCTTCATTAACATTAGGTTGTGGTTCTTACGGTAAAAACTCTGTATCACGTAACGTATCAGCAGTGAACTTAATTAACGTGAAAACTCTAGCGAAACGGAGAAATAACATGCAATGGTTCAAATTACCTTCTAAAATTTACTTTGAGAAAAATTCATTATTATACTTAGAAAAAATGGAGAACTTAGAACGTGTAATGATCGTTTGTGACCCAGGCATGGTTCAATTTGGTTACGTTGATCGTGTACGTGAAGTTTTAGCTCGTCGTACAAATACTGTTCAAATTGAAGTCTTCTCTGACGTTGAGCCAAACCCTTCAACAAATACCGTTTATAAAGGAACAGAAGTTATGATGAACTTCAAACCAGATACCGTAATTGCTATCGGTGGTGGTTCAGCAATGGATGCTGCCAAAGGTATGTGGATGTTCTATGAGCACCCAGACACTTCATTCTTTGGTGCAAAACAAAAATTCTTAGATATTCGTAAACGTACTTACAAAATTGCAAAACCTGAAACAACTCAATTTGTATGTATCCCAACAACATCAGGTACTGGTGCCGAAGTAACACCATTTGCGGTAATCACAGACAGTGAAACACATGTGAAATACCCATTAGCAGACTATGCATTAACACCAGATGTTGCGATTATTGACCCTCAATTCGTTTTATCAGTCCCTGCATCTGTTACTGCTGATACAGGAATGGACGTTTTAACTCACGCGATTGAATCTTATGTATCTGTAATGGCATCAGATTATACACGTGGCTTAAGTTTACAAGCAATCAAAATTGTTTTCGAATATTTAGAAGCATCAACTTTACGTCCAGATATGGAATCACGTGAAAAAATGCATAACGCTTCAACAATGGCAGGGATGGCATTTGCCAACGCGTTCTTAGGAATTTCTCACTCAATCGCTCATAAAATTGGTGGAGAATACAATATTCCTCATGGTCGTACAAATGCGATTTTATTACCACACATTGTTCGCTACAATGCGAAAGATCCACAAAAACATGCGATGTTCCCTAAATATGACTTCTTCCGTGCGGATACAGACTACGCAGATATTGCACGCTTCTTAGGTCTAAAAGGTGACACAACTGAAGAATTAGTTGAAGCATTAGCAACTGCAATTACTGAATTAGGTGAAAAAGTTGGAATCGAAATGAACTTGAAAGCACAAGGTGTGACTCAAGAAATCTTAGATTCAACCGTTGATCGTATGGCTGAATTGGCTTATGAAGACCAATGTACAACTGCCAATCCAAAACAACCACTTATTTCTGAATTAAAACAAATCATTATTGATGCTTATAATGCATAATTAAAAAATCCAAAAGACGAAGGCTCATTGATTGGGCGCTTCGTCTTTTGAATTTTCCAAATGGTTCGCATCATTTTTTTTGTCTTAAAGATAGCAGCTGAATAAAAAAGACACCGAAACAATAGACAATCAGGATAACGCCGAGAGCAAAGAGTAAATGTCCAGGTGCCAGTTCCCTAGTTAGATTCATTGGATTGTAGCCACTGTCTTGTGCCAAAAAGTGAGAACCAATTAGTAAAGACATTAATCCCAAAATAAAATAAATCATGGTATTTTTCATTTTTTCTCTCTTTTGAATGATTAGACTGATAAAGTAGGCAAGTATGAATATGAAATGATACATTGATTGTAAACGTTTGCTTTTAAGGGTCCAAGTTTTATTATTTTTAGAATTTTACTTGACTCGAATGGAGAGTCAGGTAGACTATTATTAAAAGGTTTTAGTATAAAGGATGGAAAAATCGAATGACAATTATTGAAACATTGCAATCATTAACCAACTCACAAGGCAGTCTTTTATCAATCCAAAAACGTTTATCAAATACGAGTGAAATTATGAAAGACGAAACGTTACAAAATTTTGTTTTTGACTTAAGAGACTATGCAGATAGTCTACGTGTCGTAACGGATCTGGCTTCACTGAATGAAGTCAAAGAAATTGAAGTAACTGAAATTTCACAAGTCTTTTCAGAACAAAATCAACTACTACGAACATTGATTACTGCTTTAGGCGAACTCGATGACAACAACAAAAGCCATGAATTTTTTGGAATGAGTGATGGCGAGTTGCGTCGTTTAATTGGTAGTTTACAAGGAGTACTTGAGTTAAATAGTTTGAATTTACAAGACAACTTAAATTTCCAACGTCTTTTAAAAGAAAGAAATATTACAATCAATCAAACAACGAGTACAACTAATACAGAACCAGAAAAAGCAGGTTTTTTCCAACGATTATTTGGAAAGAAATAAGACCTATAAAAATCCCCACCGAAAATTGTTCAATCATCGAACAACTTTCAGTGGGGCTTTTTTATTTATTCGGGCTAGTACGATTTATTTTACACCTAGATGAACGGGATAAAAAAAGTAGCGATCGCGGAGATAAGTGGTCACTAAAATAAAATCAAAAAACGATTTTTTCTAATGCCCTCTTATCTCTTATCGCTGACGACTCTTTATCACCTTAGCGCTGACTATATTTTGTGTAGTCGATGCCTCTTGCTTCGCACCAGTTTTTGCTTTCACCGGATAGGAAGAGTGGAACTTTCTTGAGATCTTCGGTTGTTTTGGCACCTACAAGTGTGTAAAGGGCTACGAGTTCTTGCTGCCATTGTTTAATGAGTTCAATGGTTTCATCTAAATCATTAACTAATAGTTGGTTCAGAATACTAGCTGAGATACCGACTGTTTTGGCACCGAAACAAAGTGATTTGAAAATATCATACGAGTTACGAATACCACCAGAGGCGATTAAATCAAAAAATCCAGGGACTTCATTGGCTTCCAATAAGGACTGAACAGTGGAAATACCAAAGTCACTTAAGTATGAAAATTCACGTTTTCTACGACGAGCATTTTCAATTTGGGTGAAACTTGTACCGCCGGAACCTGCAATATCGATCGTAGTAACACCAACGTTTAATAACTGTAGAATGGTTTGGCGAGACATCCCAAATCCGACTTCTTTAACAATGACCGGAACATCGAGTCCAGCCACAATTTCTTCAATTAAACTTAACCAATTTGTAAATTCACGATCACCTTCAGGCATAACAATTTCCTGCGGGGCATTCAAATGAATTTGTAGGGCGTCTGCTTGCAATAAATCAACACCACGTTTGGCATTTTCTAAAGAGGAACCCGCACCGATATTGGCTAAGATGATGCCATTAGGGTTTTCTTTACGAGCAACCGTAAATGTTTCCGCGACACTTGGGTCCCTTAGCGCAGCTGAAATCGACCCCGTTGCTAACATTAAGCCAGTTTCGCGTGCAAGAATAGCCAACTCTTGGTTAATGTAGCCTGTTTTTTCACTGCCACCTGTCATGGCGTTAATAAAAAAGGGCGAGCTTTGTTCTTTGCCTAAAATAGTTGTTGCGATTGATGTTTCTGCGTAATTACTATTAGGCATGGATTGATGAATAATCCGAACGTCGTCAAATGAGTTGGCTTTTGCTTTATGAAAAGCTTTTGCTAATGAGACGTGTTCATCTTTACGATCCATCGTTATTTTCCTCCTTTAGGATAATGATAAATATGTAGCGGAAGCGGCGTGATTTCTGCTTTTTCCCACATACTCATTAGTGGTAAAATACCTGTTTTTTTGTCTGTAATAACAATCCCGCAGTCGCCACCGCCAGCGCCAGAAGATTTTGCGGCGCCACCAGATTTTTCTGCAAGATCACATAGTTCTTTTAAAGCTGGCGTTTCGATTGTAACCCCAGTTGTTGAAGCTAAACCGGCTAACAGCTGACGATTTAAAGCAATCATTTGTTTAATAAGCGGAATGTTTTTTGTCTGGAAACCTAAAATCATTTTTTCGACACATTCACGACTGTTGTTTAAGAATGATTGATAGGACTGTTCTTTGTGTTCTCTTGATTGATTGACTTGGTCAACTAAATCAGAAGTTGAAGCTGGACTACCAGTCCAACCGATTAAGAGGCGTAAATCTTTGGGTGCTTCTAACGGTTGAATCGATAAGTTTGGCCAGTCAGCGGCTAACAATGAACTTAAAGACCAAACTTTTTGTCTTTCTTTAACCCATTGGCTATCGAATGTTGAAAAGGCTAACCAACCACCGTAGCAACTAGCTGCAATATCACCACAAGAGCCATTCCCTTGCACAGCTAAATGAGCAAGAGCGGCGATTTTGAATTGTGTTAAAGTGTCCATTTCTAAATCATAAAAAATATTGAGTGCTTTGACAGTTGCGACTGTGACCGCACCACTTGAACCAAGACCATATTTGCGGCCATTTGAATTGTCGAGTTCACTACGAACTTTTAAATGATAAAAAGCTAATAGCCGACCTTGTTCTTGCGCGTATTTTTCAGTTAAACGAATAGCTTCCAAAATATAGTGGAAAGGATTATCTCGATGGTCTAAAACAAGGACGCCATCTTTACGCGTCCAACGAATTGGTAAATCACTATATTGTTGCGACTGAATACTACCATTTTTAGTGGCAGATTCAATGGTAACACTAATAAATTGGTCAACCGCTACAATAATTGCAGGGTGTCCTGGTTCAACAACGGCGTATTCGCCGGCGATAAATAGTTTTCCAGGTGCGCTGACTTCAATCATGCTTTCACATCCGTTTCTAAATATTCTAGACCAGGCCCGCTATAGGCGCAAGTTAATTGATCTTTACTAAAAGTAGTTTCTAGTTGCGCTAAAATTTCAGCGGCATCTTTTTTCTGACATAAGACTTTGACATTGGGACCAGCATCCATCGTAAAGTAACAAGGAATACCCATTTGACGGATCTCACGGACACGATTCATCGCTTTTAAGCTATCAGCTGACCAGTAAGTAAAAGGCGGTGTCGCACCAAGTGTTGTGCCGTGCATTTTTAGACCGTTTGTTTCCGTTACAACACCTAGTTTTTCAAAATCTTTTTCGGCAATGGCTTCTTTGGCTGTTTGCAAATCAAGCGGACTTGTTTTTAACCAACCGTCGTAAAAGACAGAAGTAGCAACTGTCCGTTCCATACCATCACGGCTTGAAACGTCTTTTTGTTGATCGTTAATTAAAATAAAAATCATCGCCAAATCGTCTTCCCATTGGTTCGAAGGAATGACTTTAGCGAAGGAAGTCGCATCATCATGTCCTTTTTCCCATTCAACGAAGCCGCCATAAATACTACGGCAAGCCGAACCAGAGCCACGTCTTGCAAGGCGCGAGAGGTCTTGTTCGCTTAGATTTAAGTTTAAGGCAGCGTTACAAGCGCCGGCTAAAGCCGCTAAGCCGCTAGCAGAAGAAGCAAGTCCAGCTGCAGTAGGGACAAAATTTTGACTTTCAACGGTTGCAAATAAATCTTTTCTAGCAAGCGAGCGAACCAAATCTAGAAATTGACTGACTTTTTTCGTTCCTCTTTCATCTTGTAAAACAGCATCTAAATAGAAAGTATCTTTTGTTAAATCTTCTGAAAAAGTGACCGTTGTCTCGGTATAAAAAGCATCCAATGTTAATGAGAGGCTATTATTCATTGGAAGGATGAATTCTTTATTTGCTTTTCCCCAATATTTAATCAGTGCAATATTCGTGTGTGCACGTGCTTTTCCTTTATACATTTTCGTAAACTCCTAATCCTTGCATCCAGGTCTCAGTGACACCGGCATCTTTTAATTTTGTTTGAATGTGTTGGGCGTTTTGATAATCACGACATAAGACGATAAAACAACCGCCCCGGCCACCACCAGTAAGTTTGGCACCAAGTGCATCATTGTCTAGGGCTAATTGAATTAGCGTGTCCAAGCGTTCATTGCTGACCGTTAATGCACGCAAATCGTGCTGTGCTAAGGTCATATAATCTCCAAGTGCTTGAGGTTGGTTATGAATGATGGCTTCTTTGGCTAAGCGAGAGAGCGTCCCTAAGTGATGAATGAATCGATTGGTTGGCTCTGATTTTGTTTGTTTTAATTGAGCAACCGCAGCGACGGCTTCACGTGTACGACCAAGAATTCCGGTATCCGCAACTAATAAGTAAGCATCAATATTTAGTGGAAAGGCTTCGAAAGCTTTTCCTTTTTCAAAATACACGGGTTGACTGCCACTCGTTGTCGCTGCGTCAATCCCACTTGGGTTTCCATGGGCAATTGATTCCGAAAAATTGACGTATGACAGTAATTTTTCAGCGGACAGTTCAACATCAATCCAATCGAAAAAAGCACGTGTAATGGCGGTCGCGACCGCAGCACTCGAACCCATTCCACGGGCAGAAGGGACGGTACTTTCAATTATTAAATGAAATGCTCCTTGTTGGAATTCTTGGCATAAACGTTGGGTTAGTTGCTGAATCATTTGTAACGGTTCAGGAGCATTTGCTAGTAAACCGGAGTAGTGACTAGAAGTAATCTGATTTTGATTACAAGTGTTAAACGTTGCTGTTACTCCCACCCCGCGAAAAGGAAAGGCGATTGCCGGTTCACCATAGACCACAGCATGTTCACCCATTAAAATAATTTTACCCGTGCCGTGACCGACGCCTGATGTTTTCATTCGTATGTTCAACCTTCATTCTATCTTGATTAAGCAGTCATTTTTAGTCTTTTATTCGAAGTATTTTTTAACTCGTCTTACATAAAAATCACTATCTCTATTTGCTGATTATAGCATGCTTACTTATAGTACTAAAAAAAAGTCTGTTCGTTAAGCCCTCTCGACTTTTTTTCAAGGAATGCTAACAAAATTTAACGAATTTGTCATAATTTTCACTTGCTTCTTTTCTTGACGAAGTATCTTAGGTGTTGTAAGGTAAGAAAGTTGGAAAAATATGAATATTATTAATAATGAATAGAAATGAGTTAGGGGATATGAGCGTGATTGTATTAGCAGGAACAATTGGAGCAGGGAAATCAAGTTTGACGGCAATGTTAGCGGAACATTTAAAGAGTGAAGCTTACTATGAGTCGGTTGAAGACAACGAGGTCTTACCATTGTTTTACAAAGATCCAAATAAATATGCTTTTTTATTACAAATTTATTTTTTAAATAAACGTTTTGAAAGTATCAAAAAAGCCTTACAAAATGAAAACAATGTTTTGGATCGGTCGATTTACGAAGATTCCTTATTATTTCATTTAAATGCCGATTTAGGTCGAGCAACCGATACGGAAGTCCGTGTGTACGATGAGTTGCTAAGTAATATGTTAGAAGAATTACCGCATGCAGCGCATAAAAAACACCCAGATTTACTTGTCCATATTCGTGTATCTTTCCCGACAATGTTAGAAAGAATCGAAAAACGTGGACGCGATTTTGAACAAATTGCCTATGATCCAAGTCTCTATGATTATTATAAAGAGTTGAATCATCGCTATGATCAATGGTATGAAGATTATAATGAGAGTCCAAAAATTCAAATCGATGGCGATGCTCTTAATTTTGTCGAAGATTTAGACGCTGCAAAAGAAGTGTTACGAATCATTGAAGAAAAAATTGAAGAAGTACGTCAAAGTCCAGTTTTGACAGCCGCTGAATAATTCTTGATGCAGAACCTTTTAGGAAAATTTGATTTCCTAAAAGGTTCTTTTTGTATTTTTTCGTGGCTTGTCAGTTGTGAAAGAATCGCGTTATAATGAAAAGAACAAATAACTAGAAAAAAGAGGCGAAGACATGCTTTCGATTGTTGTACCTTGTTTTAATGAAGAAGAAACGATTCGTCATTTTGTGGATGCGGTCGATCAAGCACTAGCGCAATCGACACATACCCTCGAATATATTTTTGTTGATGATGGTTCGAAAGACCAGACGTTAACCGTACTAAAAAAATTGAATGCTGAACGTCCAACGACAATTCACTATTTATCTTTTTCCCGCAATTTTGGCAAGGAAGCAGCATTATACGCCGGTTTAAAACAAGCACAAGGCGATTTAGTGACGGTCATGGATGCTGATTTACAAGATCCGCCAGAATTGCTCCCACAAATGATTGCGATGATTGAAGAAAAAAATTTGGATTGCGTTGGAACGAGGCGGAAAAATCGAGCAGGGGAACCGCCAATTCGCAGTTTCTTCTCAAAAGCTTTTTATAAAATCATTAATCAATTTAGTGAAACGAAGATGATTGATGGTGTCAGAGATTTTCGTTTGATGACTCGTCCAATGGTAGATGCCGTTTTGGAAATGACCGAGTACAATCGTTTTTCCAAGGGAATCTTTAGCTGGGTTGGTTTTGAGACAGAATACATTGCTTATGAAAACCGTGAGCGCGTAGCAGGGGAGACATCGTGGTCTTTTTGGGGACTCTTTAAATATTCGCTTGATGGTATCGTGAATTTCTCGGAGGCACCGTTAATGTTTGCGTCGTTTATCGGTGCGTTATCGTGTGTGATAGCCGGCATTGCGTTAATTTTTATTGTAGTGCGTGCGTTACTTTTTGGTGATCCAACAACGGGTTGGCCATCGATTGTTTCAATTATGCTCTTTATGGGTGGTTTACAGTTACTTTGCTTAGGAATTATTGGCAAATATATTGGGAAAATCTTTTTAGAAACGAAGAAACGTCCGATTTATTTAATTCGAGAAAAATCAGACTCAGTGAAATCAACGCAATAGTAAAGAAGGGGAGGTGGCATTAAGTCGGATCTCCTCTTATTATTTAATGTTTGGCTTGTTTTTTTAAGTAAATGTTAAGAAAACACTTCACAATCAAAAAGTTTATTTTATTTTTTATCAGAGGATATCTTGATTTATCAGTCTTTTTATTATTACTTTCAACTTTTTCACTTGTGCATAAATTCTTGATAGTTTTTTTATTCACATGCCCGTTATACTAAGTTTGTAAATATTAAAGGAGGCAACACAAATGACAAAAACAGTAATTATTGGATCGAACCATGCCGGAATTTCAGCTGCCAATACACTATTAGATAAATTTGATGACCAAGAAGTAGTATTAATCGAAAAAACAAACCACATTAGCTATTTAAGCTGTGGAACGGCTCTTTGGGTAGGACGCCAAATCGAAGAGTACGAAGGATTATTTTATACAGATCAAGCAGAATTTGAAGCAAAAGGTGCAAAATTACATATGTCAACTTCTGTAACATCAGTTGACTATGCGAACAAAACAGTTCATTGTGTTTCTGAAGATGGCAAAGAGTGGGATGAAAGCTATGACAAACTTGTTTTAGCAACAGGCTCATTACCAATTTCACCAAAGGTTCCAGGACATGACTTGAAAAACATCCAATTCATGAAAAAATTCCACGAAGGTCAAATGATTGACCAATTATTAGACCAAGAAGATGTGAAAAACGTTGCGGTTATTGGCGCGGGCTACATCGGTGTTGAGATTGCAGAAGCAGCAAAACGTCGTGGTAAAAACGTCTTATTATTTGATGCAGTGGATCGTTCATTATCAAACTACTATGACAAATGGTTTACAGATGACATGGATAAAAACTTAGCAGACAATGGTCTTGAGTTACACTTAGGTGAACTTGTTGAAGAATACCGTGGAACGGATAAAGTTGAAGCCGTTGTGACTGCTAAAGGGGTTTACGAGGTAGATGTGGTGATTAATGCCATTGGTTTCCGTCCAAACAGTAATTTAGCTGGCGATCACTTAGAAACATTTGTAAATGGCGCGTACTTAGTTGACCGTCATCAACAAACAAGTGATAAAGATGTTTATGCAGTCGGTGACTGTGCAACAGTCTTCTCAAACGCTTTACAAGATACAGCTTACATCGCTTTAGCAAGTAATGCTGTTCGTACAGGAATCGTAGCTGGTGAAAACATTGGTGGTAACAAAATTGAATCACCTGGTGTTCAAGGTTCAAATGGGATCACAATCTTTGATTTTCACATGGTTTCAACAGGTTACTCTGTTCAATCAGCACCTCGTTTTGGCTTAGATGTAAAATACACAGATATTGAAGATACACAAAAACCAGCCTTCATGAAAGATAACGATAAAGTTAAAACACGTATCGTTTACGATGCACAAACACGTCGTATTGTTGGCGCGCAAATGTCTTCAACAACTTCAGAAATTGGTATGGCAATCCATATGTTCTCATTAGCGATTGCAAAACAAGTGACAGTTGATGAGTTAGCGTTACTAGACTTATTCTTCTTACCACATTACAACCAACCATTTAACTACATTAACAAAGCCGCAGCAGCTGCAGAATAGTCGGTAAGTCAAGGAATCGCCTTAGGGTGGTTCCTTTTTTTGTTAGGAAAATATTCAGTCGAACTTGAAATTCGTTTGGAAGAGGCGTAAATTAAGAGTGGATTGTGGGGGGAATAGGATGAAACAAGGAGAAACACATGAATTACAAAAGTTAGATGGTACAAGAGTGTTGTTTATTGGAAAAGGGGTACTTGTTGGGATTTGTGTCGGAATTGTCATTACACTTTTTCGCTTTTTTATAGAAGAGTTGAATCAAATCGTTGTAAAACTCTATTTATATTTTCAAACAGAGCCACTCTGGTTAATCCCATGGGGGATTTTTTCTGTCCTTCTAGCCCTTTTTATTGGATGGTTGATTAAGAATGAACCGCATATCAAAGGAAGTGGGATTCCGCAAGTCGAAGGACAGTTACAAGGTTTGATTGAAATCAATTGGTTTTCTGTTTTATGGAAAAAATTTATTGGGGGAATTCTATCAATCGGTTCGGGTTTATTTCTAGGAAGAGAAGGTCCATCGATTCAGTTAGGCGCAGTTGTTGGACAAGGAGTTAGCGAAAAGTTAAAAAGCAGTAAAGCAGAAGCCAAGATTTTAATTTCGAGTGGGGCAAGTGCTGGGCTCTCTGCGGCGTTTAATGCACCTATCGCGGGTTTACTTTTTGTTTTGGAGGAAGTTTATCATTCATTTTCACCACTCGTTTGGTTAACGACTTTTTCAGCCTCGATTACGGCGAATTTTATTTCATTGAATGTCTTTGGTTTAAAACCGGTACTTTATATTGGAACAATTGAGTCGCTACCATTACAGTATTATTGGACATTGCCTTTATTAGGTGTCTTATTGGGGGGATTGGGCAGATTATATCAAATAGTTATTTTACAATTGCCAAAATGGTATGGAAAGATTCGATTCTTATCACCGAATTATTATGGGATGGTGCCATTTTTATTAGTAATCCCGATTGCTTTTTTATTTCCTAAAATATTAGGCGGAGGCAATCAAATTGTCTTGTCATTGGCAGAAGCACCTTTATCATTATGGTTATTACTTGGATTATTTGCTCTACGTTTTATTTTTTCAATGGTTTCTTATGGTTCGAACCTTCCAGGGGGGATTTTTTTACCGATTTTAACTTTAGGTGCAATTATTGGAACGATTTATGGCGTTGTAATGACTGATATTTTAGCTTTAGATTCGATTTTTATTAAAAATTTCTTGGTACTTTCAATGGCGGGTTATTTTGCAGCGATTGGTAAAGCACCGTTAACAGCGATTATTTTAGTCACTGAAATGGTCGGTAATTTTTCACACTTAATGTCAATCGGCGTTGTTGTTCTAGTCAGTTATGTTGTGAATGATTTATTGGGCGGCCATCCGATTTATGAGACGTTGTTGGAAAGACTCGTTAAGCCCACTGTACGTAATATTAGTGGCAAAAAAACAATTGTTGAATTTCCAATTCAAGCTGAAAGCCCTTTTGATGAACAAATGGTACGCGACATTCCATGGCCAAAAGAAATGCTTTTGACATCGATTCGCCGAGGAGAAAAAGAACTTCTAACACACGGTGACACGATTATTCGTACTGGGGATCATTTAATTGTCCTAACCGATGAGGCGTTAGTGCCGCAAATCAATGAACAACTTTGCAACACTGAAAGAAATTTTTAGAAAGAACTAGTCCAAAATACTAGTAAAAAACCCGCTAAAATCATGGATCGATTGATGATTTTAGCGGGTTCTTTTTATTTGTCAGTTATTTGTGTGGCGTTCCAAGTAATGGCATCGTTGATGATTGCTTCTAGTACCGTTAAATCAAGTTTTTTCGTATTTCTTAAACGTAGACAGGTTTTGCCCATTGCTGATTTTGGAAATAAATCGGCATAGTTAGCCAAAATGGGTTCGCCGTTTTTTTCGCCCGTAATATAGAAAGAAAGGTTATTCTTTTGGGGAGCAAGGGCCACAATAGAAGAAAAAGGATCATCTGGGTTGGCATTTGCTAAGTCACCGTAAGCGATAAATGTAATGGTTGGTGTCTGAATGAGTCTGCGATTTAACTGTGGAAAAGTGACAATCATCCATTCATCAAGAAGCTGAAACAGCTCTTGATGCTCGCTTTGAGTAATGAGTTCTTCAATTGAGTCAGCTGAAATATGCATAAGAGAACCTCCTAAAGGAATTTTCTCTATTTTAGCATAGAAATCAAAAAAAGATGGATAAAACTATTGACACGTCTATTTGATTTTGTTAAACTATTGTAGTTGAGAAATAAAAGTAGAAGCACCCGCTTCTCGCCTTAGTGATAATTTTTGCTGGGCAGAATAGGATTTCAGATCATATGAGGCTGAAGTACGCGCGGGTTCGAATAAGAACTCGTTTTTTTGTATTTTACGCTCTAGATTACAACTTTTTTTCTCGCAAAAAACTTGGAGGTGAATGACCATAGCAAAAGATATGATGGTAAATGACGGCATTCGTGCTCGCGAATTACGATTGATTGATCAAGATGGTGAACAACTTGGAGTAAAAACCAAAGCAGAAGCATTAGAACTTGCTGAAAGAGCAAACTTAGATGTTGTTTTAGTTGCCCCGAATGCAAACCCACCAGTTGCACGTATTATGGATTACGGTAAACATCGTTTCGACTTGCAAAAGCGCGAAAGAGATGCTCGTAAGAAACAAAAAGTGATTAACGTTAAAGAAGTTCGCTTAAGTCCAACAATTGATGTTCATGATTTCGAAACAAAACTTCGCAATGCACGTAAGTTCCTTGAAAAAGGCGATAAAGTGAAAGCTTCTATTCGTTTTAAAGGACGTGCTATTACCCATAAAGAAATTGGTCAGAAAGTTCTGGATCGTTTGGCTGAAGAAACTGCAGATATTGCGACAGTGGAACAAAAAGCGAAAATGGACGGACGCAGCATGTTCTTAGTGTTAGCGCCAAAAAACGACAAGTAAATAGCGGCTCACTAAATGATTAGTGAAATAGTCAGATAATGAAAGATTTTGAGGAGGAAATTAGTTATGCCAAAACAAAAAACTCACCGCGGACTAGCAAAACGTGTTAAACGTACTGGTTCAGGCGGATTAAAGAGATTCCGTGCGTTCACAAGTCACCGTTTCCACGGTAAAACAAAGAAACAACGCCGTCAATTACGTAAAGCGGGTATGGTTTCAAAAAGCGATTACAAACGTATTCGTCAATTATTAACTCGCATGAAATAATTGGTTTAATCACGCAACAAACTATCTAAAAAATTCAAGAGAAGATTCATTTACACATAGGAGGAATTAAACATGGCACGTGTTAAAGGTGGAACAGTAACTCGTCAACGTCGTAAAAAAGTGCTTAAATTAGCAAAAGGTTATTACGGCTCTAAACACACTTTATTTAAAACAGCAAAAGAACAAGTAATGAATTCATATTACTATGCATATAGAGATCGTCGTCAAAAGAAACGTGATTTCCGTAAATTATGGATTGCGCGTATTAACGCTGCTGCTCGTATGAATGGCCTAAGCTATTCAAAATTAATGCACGGTTTGAAATTGGCTGAGATTGATATCAACCGCAAAATGTTAGCTGACTTAGCAGTACATGATGCAGCTGCATTTACAGCATTAGCTGACCAAGCGAAAACAGCTTTAGCTAAATAAGCTTGAAAACATTGTAATAACAACGTTTAACCCACTAGAGATAGTGGGTTTTTTTATCTTTCAGAAATAGAGGATGCATCTTATAACAAAGCAAGTTGCACTTAAGTTGAAGTCAATGGAAAAAGATCTGTCAAAATGACAGGTCTTTTTTCGTTCGTTTATTAATCTGTTAATAAAGTTTTTTATTCTTTTTATTTGAATTTTTGTAATTAAACACGAATGATTTTTACTTATTTTAATGAAATTGATAGTAAAATGTTGCAGAATGTAAAATGCTTCTTTAAAATGAAATTCGTATTTAAAAATGAAAGAGGCGTAAATAGATGGAGTTTATTCAAGATTTACTCGCTGCAATTGGCGTAGTAATTAATGGGGTACCACAGGGGATTTTGGCATTATCATTAGGGTTTGCAGCATTTCCAACAGCGATTGCCTTTGCTTTTTCGGCAGTGGCGAATGCAGTAACGGGATCGGTTGCACCGATTTCATTTCAAGTGGAGTCGATTACTGTAGCAGGAGCGTTAGGGGACAACAAACGTGAACGGATTTCAATTATTTTATGGGCAGCCGTATTAATGACGGCCGTTGGTTTACTTGGTTGGATGAATACATTGGTCGATTTTTTAGGTAATGATATTACATCAGGAATGATGGCGGGTGTTGGATTTATTTTAGCCCGTGCGGCGATACGGATGACGCAGACCAATGTCGATGTTGGTTGGATTTCGATGATTTCAGCGATTTTAGTTTATATTTTTACCAAGGATTTAATTTATACGATTTTACTATCGGTGGTTATTTCGACACTTTACTCCGTTTATTATAAAAAAGCGACAATTGAATTACCCGCTGGTGTAGGTGATCAAAAGCTTTCATTTATTAAACCGATGTTTTCAGGCCGTATTTTACGTGGTGCTTTAGCACTGGCTTGTTTAAATATTGGTTCAAACATTTCATTTGGCATGATTACTGGAAGTATGACCGGAAGTGAAGTCAATCCAGTGAATGTCGATGTTTTAACCGTTGTGAGCTCGATTGCCGATTTAATCTCAAGTGCTTTTGGAGGTGCACCACTTGAGTCAATTATTTCAGCAACAGGGAGCGCTCCGAATCCCGTTTTCTCAGGTGTCTTAATGATGGCGATTATGGCAATTATTTTAGGTACAGGAATTTTACCGAAAATGGGAAAATACGTGCCAACGGAATCAATTGCGGGCTTCTTGTTTGTTTTAGGTGCTTTTGTAACGGTGACAGGAAATATTCAACCAGCTGTAGCAGAAAATCCATTAGTTGGTAGTGTGACGATGGTTGTAACGGCTTTGTTTGATCCATTCTTTGGGATGCTAGCGGGATTGGTTATTAAATTTATTTTACCGATGATTGGAGTTATTTTATAAAATGGACAAGACATATGAATTAAAAGTGGCAGGGTTAACGAGGGATTTACCAATTATTCAAGTGGCAGATGATTTAGCAATCGCATCGTTTGTTTTATTAGGTGATGCAGAAATGACAACCCAAGCAGCCAAGGCTTTGGTTGAAAAGCTGCCGAAAGAGATTGATTACTTAGTGACAGCTGAAGCGAAAGGAATTCCATTGTTGCAAGAATTAGCAAGAATGATGGATTTTAAAACGTATATTGTTGCTAGAAAAAGTGTCAAAGCGTATATGGATGCCCCTTTAGAAGCGTCGGTCTTTTCCATTACGACACAAAAAGAGCAAACGTTAATCTTAGACGGTCGTGATGCCGACTTGATTGCTGGTAAAAAAGTAGCGATTATTGATGATGTGATCAGTACGGGTGAATCATTGGATGCTTTAGTAAAGCTTGTAGAAAAGGCAGGCGCAACGGTTTGTGCCCAAGCTGCGGTTTTAGCAGAAGGTGATGCTGCGAAGCGTGAGGATATTGTCTTTTTAGAAGCCTTGCCGTTATTTCCTTTGTAAGAAAGTAAAAAAAGATGCCATTTTGTGGAAAAGACAATTGGCATCTTTTCTTTTTTTAGCGTATGCTAGAAGCAAGTTTTAGGAGGTTGAAAATGAAATCTTTGAGTTGGCTAGCAAGTTATTGGATAAAATCAGACAATAGCATTCAAAATTTTTTTGTGGAAGATCAAAATCAAGCATATGAAGGCCTAACATTTGAACTGAATGATAAATCGTACCGTAGTCGACTAGCAAAGAAAACGCCGAATAAAAAAGGTTATTTTGTTGTATTTTGGGAAAAAGATGCGCAAAATAAAAATCAACCGTATGCGTTTGAGTCGGCACCGGATCAATTGATTGTCTTGGTTCTTGATGATAAAAAGCAAGGCATCTTTCTTTTTCCTAAAAAAGTACTTTTAGAACAAGGAATATTAACGAATCAAACGAGTAAAGGCAAGATGGGCATCCGAGTCTATCCGACTTGGGAAAGCGAGTTAAATACGAGTGCGCAACGCACGCAAAAATGGCAAGCAGTCTATTTTACCGATTACACGAATCAATGAGATAGGGGATGCGTCAATGAAAACATTGTTTAATGGCAAAATCATGGAGAAAGAAGAAGTAAAAATTTCTTTTGAAGATCGAGGTTATCATTTTGGCGATGGCTTGTACGAAGCCGTGAGAATTTATGCCGGAAAGATGTTTATGTTTACAGAACATTTTGAGCGATTAGCCAGAGGGGCCGAGAAGATTCATTTAGCGCTCCCTTTTACCAAAGATGAATTGTTTATGATGTTAGAAGAACTCATTGGGGCTTCAAAAGTC